>NZ_JAVJTO010000074.1:0-27507 GCF_040220235.1 Coleofasciculus sp. B1-GNL1-01 | reverse complement strand
GATACTGACCCTCACCAACATGGCTGTTAAGTTGTCAAGGTTCTGTTGGGTGTTATCCCGTCATTTTCCCTTGCGGCTAATCCTTCAAACCTAGGCTCTCAGAAGAACTCTGGCTGATTTCTAGCCAACGAATCGCACCTGACCGACCATTGCCGGACTAAAACCCTTGTCACCTCTGGCTTTAATCACCTCCACCACTACATCGGTGAACAGGTAAATCTTTGATAACTCCTGGATCACCCGTAGTGCTAACTGCTTATTAGCCCGGATGCTAGGGGGTATCTTGTGACCCTTGCGGTTATCGAATCTGCACTCGCGGTGGTTGCGTTGGTCATAAGGAACCTTCCGGTTAATCCGTCGCCCTCGCCGTCCCCGTCGCATCATCGCCCGTTGGGTCATCCGCTTGGTCACGGTTTTAAAGGGTAGGTTCAGGTGTGCCAGAAACAAGGTGACACTCTTTGACTGGACAGCAATCCCGGTGAACAGTTTACCTGGATCAATTCCGGCTACGATGTCTTGGGTTTCCCTGCCCGATGGCTCCTCTAGTAACTGGACTTGAAAAATACTCAAATCGTTGTGTATGACTTTGGCTTTACCTGACTTTAACCATCGCCGAACACGGCTGGCTTTAGCTGGCATTAGTGGCTCACCATCTGGCGATAAAACTGGAACACGAATCATGGGTATAAGCCTTTCGTGTAAAGTTGTCAGTCCCCTCGACCACCGTTAGCAAGATGTCCTCTCTTAAAGCGTCTATGACAAGCAGACTTGTAGATAGTCCAGGATGGGGAAGTACCTGGAAGTACGTACCAACTAACGGAACCCATGGTCTATTCAACTCTTGCGTTACCAGACCTGTCTCTGGCAATCCCTAGCCTCAAGCGATAGCTAGGTTAGGGTTGTTGAACTCACTACTTTACTCAAGCCGGAGACTGAAATAGAGATTCTAAGTAGACACGAGCGCAAGCCCGATAGGTCTGGGAGGCTTCAGGTGTCTTACCACTCCCATTTTGGAGCAAAAACAGCGATAGCGCTGCGGCAAAAACCCGGTCTTGATCCCAAGTAGGATGGGTTTCTAAGTAGCGCTTAAGGGACTCGTGTAGGTCTTCAGGGATTTCTGCCAAAATGCTGACGGTTGCGTTCATAGTTACCTCTCTATCGAATAGCGTGTTGGGACAAAAGCCACCTTGCTCGCTCTCTACATGTCTGTGGAAATCGGCTAATGTAGCTAAAACCTAGCGGCAAATAGACTTAGACACAGCACCCACTGCTCTTGTTGCTTTTGCTTGTCTCAAGTTTTTTTATGGGTAGGTCGCACTATTCTCAACTGAGATGGGGTGGGGTTGTCAATGATACGAAATATTACAAGGTCACTCAAATCGCCAAAATGCTAACGATAGAATCAGCCTTTGAATCCGATTTTCGTTACACAAGTTTACACAAATTCAGTTGAGTATCGCCTCCATATCCTTGATGGGGAAAATCCCCAACATGAGGGGATAGGCTCGATCCCGCCGTTCATCCCTGTGGAAAACCTTATGTAATTTGTGGAAAACTTGGAAATTTCATGTGGAAACACTGGGGAATCTAGTGGGGAAAACTAGGTGAAAAGATAAGAATTGCAAATTGTTTGATCGGGGACGGATCGATACACGGATCAATACTACTCGGATCAGCTTTAGGGCGTCGATCCAGTCCCCACAGTTCACACTCAAAAGAAGTAGAGACGTGACCTGTCACGTCTCTACTTGCGGGTCTTGTTCGCCGTGCTTCCCCTGCTTCCCCGCACCTCTCTGGAATTTCCAGGGGTCAAGCCACAGAGTCAATGTTGAGGGAATGACCCAAAACGCGAAAAACCTGGCGTTGCTCAAATAACTCCACTAAGTCACCGTTAATTTTATTTTTGGTGGCTTCTTGGCGAAGGATTTTCAGTGCTGTTTCCAGGGGTAGCCGCCGCTTGTAGGGGCGATCGCTGGCGGTGAGGGCGTCATAGATATCGGCAACGGTGAGCATTTGGGTTTGGATGGGAATTTCATCTTGCTTTAAGCCCCTGGGGTAACCACTGCCATCGAGTTTCTCGTGATGTCCATAGGCAATTATCGGAACGTCTTTGAGATGCTTTGTCCAGGGAATGCGTTGGAGAAAATGGTACGTGTGGGTAACATGAGACTCAATGCCCAGACGCTCTTCAGGGGTTAAGTTTCCTTTTGGCACAAGCAATTGAACCATCTCTGCCTTGGTAATCAGGGGTTTGAGTTGACCATCTACATCTCGATAGGTGTATTGGGATAAAACAGTTAGTTGAGTTAATGTTTCCTCTGTAAATGCCTGAAAATCGCGAGTTAGCAGTACTTCTGGCTCATTGAGTTGTTGCACAAATTCCCGATAATGCTTGATTGTTTCAATGGCTTGAGCCAGTTGTGTATCAAGCTGTTCTAGTTTTTGGCAGTGAGGACAGCTCGAAGTTGAATTGTTATTGTCATGGCGATGGTCAGGATGTTCGAGTAAATACTTGAACTTGTTTTGAGCGCATTCCATTTCCAGAGTGCGCTGCGCTAGGGCAAAGCGATGGAGAATCACCTCTAGCTGTGAGGGATAGAGTTTCTTGCGCTTGCCCAAAATGGCTTCTGGGACACCCACTTTGCCAAAGTCATGTAACAATGCCGCATAGCGAAGTTCTCGGATTTGGCGATCGTTCAAATACACGGAACTCAGAGAACCCTTGGTGATTGCCGACGTCTCTTCACACAGTCGCACGGTGAGTTCTGCCACCCGTTCCGAGTGACCAGAGGTTGTCGGGTCCCGTGTCTCAATAATTTGCACAGAGGCTCTGACAAAGCCCTCAAACAGATTTTCGATACTTTCTTGAAGATGATTGCGTTCAATGGAAATTGCCGCCTGAGACGCCAGCGATCGCACAATCCGCTCTTCCCATTCTGAATAGGGCTGGGTCACGTCCACAGCGTTTTTGGCTGTGAGCATGACATCAGGGCGGCGCTTGCGATTAATCAGTTGTAATACGCCAATAATTTCTCCGTCTGGTTTTTGCATCGGCAAAACTAATACCGAACAAGTCCGATAGGGCATATTCGTGTCAAAACTGCGGTCAAGGGCATAAGGCACATTGGCAGGCAATTTATACGCATCTGCCAACTTTAAACTTTCACCCGTTAGCGCGACGTACCCCGCCAAACTTTTACGGTTGAGAGGCATTACGAACTCGTTGAATGGCTTGTTGGGTAGCGAGTCATTCTGTGCCACCTTAAATAACAATCTCGGCTCCGCCTGAGTGTGATCGATCAGATACAGACTACCTGCATCACTAAACGTAATTTCCCGGCTTTTGGATAAAATTAGTCGGAGTAATTCCTCCAAATCATTACTACTCGAAAGGGCTGTACCAATTGCCAGTAACTGCTCTATCAGTTCTACCCTCTCAGAGGATTCTTGTAAAAACTCTTGATTCTCAAGGTTTGAGATATGGATTGGCGCTACTTTCATAAGTTTTTCCACAGATATAAAGGATCACAGTTTAAGGACTTTTCGTGATTTCAATTCTTTGATCCGCAAAGCATTGTATTACTCCTTTGATAGGGATAGATTCTTCTCTATTCAAAGATTAAATTGAATGAAAGTATCAAGGATCTAGTATACCCACTAAATTTACCAAAGGAATCAGCCAAATATTGTATTTTTTCGATAAAGCGCCGCTTTGTTTTTCTCTGAATAAATAAAAATTTACCTTATTTCTGTATAGTGTCATTAGAGGGTCGCATTATTTTTTGTAGGTATTTTTAAGCAATTTTTATTTTTTTGTATTTAAAAAAATCCTAATATTTAGTTTTTTTAGATAAGCTGTTCGGCATTTAAACCTTAATATCAATAATCATGAAATCCTTGTAGTGCGAGTATCTTGCTCGCTACTAATACCCAATTTAAATGCATGACAGCTTAACGATTAAACCTCAATTAATTGACAAGACAAGAAACCGTTAACTTTAATTATGTCCACCTACTGATCCTTATCCATAAAACGCTATAGAGCGCTAACCTCCATAGCTAGTGCAAGAAGGCAGAAATAACTGAACAGCTAATATCTCCCTCAGCTCCCCCAGCTTCATCCTATTTACGAAGCTGCTCAAGTATTTTCATGCCCGCTGCACTAGGCTATGGGCGGGGTAGTTGATGGCTCTGCATACTCAGTTATCGGCATCAATAAAATGCCGCTTAATACCCTTATTCAAGGGTTCTGGCAAAAACTCCGGACATTTAGGCAACATTGTTAACCACCTTTGATATTAAATCCGGTTGAATACTTACACTTTGGTGGAAACAAGGTAGAGGGCAGAGGACTTCAAGAAGGCAGAAGGCAGAATAAAATAATTACTGTTTATACCAAGTTGCCGTCTAATGTAGAACTTTCTTTTTCTCCCTATCTCCCTCTCACCCCCTCACCCCATTTACTCTATAGCACTACGCACACAGGTTAGGACAAAAGAAGAAAAATTTAAATCGCTCAATCCCTTGATGAGTCAGTGTTTTTCTTCACTATTGCCCATTGCCTATTGCCCATTGCCTAGCGCGTAGCGCTATATCTGCTATCTTTGAACGCAACTTGGTATTAGGCGGACATGATATGAACAATCACCCACAAGAAAATCCCCTGATCAGTGGTTAAACTGCCAGGGGCATCAAACTCCCAATGTATTTTTCGGTCTCAATCTTGAGCCTACTGGTTTCACCGACTCAATGAGATCCGTAAATTCTGGGATCTTTGCCCAAGTCCAGTTTGATAATTCCTTAATTTCCCGGATTCTGTTGGTTTCCCACAATCGTTATCGTATAAAGGCAACGAAAAAATGCAAGCTCTCAGTTGTAGATGGCAATCCCTGGTAGTATTCTCCGACTGCCAGGGGTTTTTTTTATCGCTTTCGTATAAAGGTTAGGATGTTCTTGATGGCTGAAATGAACACGTATCTCTAATAAACCTTATGCCCCAATACTGCAAGCTCTAATTGGAATTGTTCTCCCCCTGCTCCCCCTGCTTCCCCTGCTCCCCCTGCTCCCCCTGCTTCCCCTGCTCCCCCTGCTCCTCTTAACCAGTATTTCTGCCCTCTACCCTACAGCCTTCTATTTCAGCATTGCGGTTAAACCTGGCGTTTCGTCCGTTGACGGTGTGCCGCTTGGCGTAGTTTAAGGCGGTAAGGATCAGCATCTTTGCGCCAGATAACACGATGCCCTTGGAGTTGGGCGCAATGGTCGATTAGGCATTGTTGCCAGCCTTGGCGCGTACCGATAGTTTGGGTATTATCCAGTAGTCCCCAGTCTTCTTCCTGACGAGTAAGTTTGGCAAATTTTTCGTACAGGGGATAATCTGGAGTGACGAAGGTTTCTTTACGGTGTAAGACAGGGGGATTTCTGGAGGCATCGTAATGGCGATAGGTAACCTGTAAATCCTGCAAGTCAATGTTCATGCTTGTGTGTAGTTCTGGATGGGGTTCAGTATCGAAATTGGGATAGAACAGGTAGGATATTTTAGGTTGATTAATATGAAACTTGACTAAGGTTGCCTCCTCTAGGCGACCAACAGTCCGGCTGGCGCATCCTTCGTAGAGTCGGAGTGGCGCTTCGAGGGCTTCGAGTGCCGAAACGTGGACGTAGAGGGCGGTGGGAAGAAGTTTTCCCACTGGAGATCGCTTGCAGCAATTGGCAATTAAGCCGGGATTGCCCACACTCAAGAGGATTAAATCAGCCGCAGCACAGGCTTGTTGATAGTTGCCAAAGAAGGCTCTAATATCATTTTGGACTAAAGGATCTAATTGACCAAACTTGGGGCGACCATTGAATTTAGCCAAGGCGAGATAGACGAGGAAATCATGGCGACGTTTATCTGCGATCGCATCCCATTCGTTTTGCTCAGTCACTTGTAAAATAACCTTAAATGCACGGCGTAGGGTGCCGAATTCTTCGAGGATTTCTTCGGTATTGGTGAGTTCCAGGGGACTGGGAAGGCGTCCCCGTTCGGTGACAAATGCCATCAGAGGAGCAAGCATATCTTGATAGTCCTCGAACCGCTTCACGCTAACCCGGATTCTGGGGGTAATGGTACGAGAACGGAAGCGGGATGCCCGGAAGCTTTCGGCTTGAGTGGAATCTCGGAATATAAAATAGATGCCCAAGTCAACGGGAATAGCATCAACCCCTAATACTTGGTCAATGTAGGCTTTGAGTTCTTCTTGTTCGTAGTATTTCTGAAACGTATTCCGGCGGGTGACAATACCATCACCATAAGCAATTTGCCCAGAACTACGGTCATCAATTAAAACTTGGGCAGAGACGATCAGCACCTTTTGGGTGAGTTCCCAGGCTTTTAGTAAGGCTTGGCGACGTTCTCCTGGCTTTTCAATGACGTTGATTACGTAGCCTAGGTTAACGATATCAGAGGGTACGAGGGAATTGCCGCCATGGTAGTAGGGGTCCCAACCCGCCGTGGTATAGCCTTGCCGACGCAGACGGTTGATGTCACTACCACGACCACAGCCGTAGTCAAAAAATGAAGTATCTTTAGTCAGAATTGCACTTTCTAGGGCTAGTCGCACAGGCTTAGATAAGTTAGTGCGGACTATTGCAGCCCTGTGACGCTCGATTTCAGTACCGTCTGGGATAGGAGCAACCATAGCTGAGTCGGCAAGCTTTTTGACTAATATACTGGTAAATCTCCGTGAACGCTACTATCGAAAACACCCGTCTCGTCGTAGAAATCCCTGTCTGTCGAGCGTCGTCAACGTGAGACAAGAGATACGCGGTCAATATAAACGTCTAATCTATCGTTTAGCAGTTATTGTTGGTTGAATCGGGATTAGAATTGTTTGGTAGGGGCGCAAGCCTTGCGCCCCATCAACGTGGTGTTTTTACCTATTATCCTAAAGTCACTCTTTCTTTTGGCGCTTTAGTACTGAACCCGTACCAAGGACACCCAATGCTAGAAGACTGATGACAGAAGCAGGTTCGGGAACATCTTGACCATTACCGTTGCTGATTTCGATTTCGATCTTATTCTGGAGTGCAGCGCCAAAGCCTGTAAAGTCATCGACCTGAGAAACGAAGCTATTGGAACCACCTTTGACTTCATTTTCATAAAAGTTGAGAACAGAAGAATTATTCCCAATTACTAGTCCGTTGATAGAATCAATGCCGGCTGCAATTGCATTATTCCTTGCTGTTGCTGTATCTAAACCGTCATTTTCTTGACCGTCACCCGACACATCCATGACTAAGCGGGTTCCGTCAAAGTCGTTGTTGAAAAAGCGGGGCGTAGCAAAATCAATGGCAGAACCAGGAGCAGTCAAACCTGAGAAATTACGGGGCGCTGCAGCAACAGCACTAGCAAAATCTTGTGAAGCTTCCACACTATCGATGAGAGTCCAGCCTACTGCTTCTTCTTGCTGACCTGAACTAGACCAGTAGATTAGATTCACCGCAATTGTACCCAGCTCTCCTTGAGAAATAAAATCTTCAAAAAGGTTTGCATCATTAAAAACAGTTTCATAGGCATCTCGTTGCAGATTAAATTCGCTATTACTGACGCTCCCCGACACGTCAACTAGGAAAGATAATTCCAGATCAACAGGTGTCAGATCAGCGGCGTTCGCGTTATGTTATTTGAAAGCCCTAAGAGGGATAGACCCAAAGATGCAGCAACAAAAGTTGAACGAGTAGCGGCAAATAGTTTCATAATTGGACGACTATGTAAAGCCTAAAGTGCTAAGTGTTCTGCCAACCAATAATTTTTATTGGTTATTGATTAAAGTACACGGTTATCCTATTCCTTGTCGGCATGAAATAGTATGAACCTTAAATGAAGGGTTTTATGAAGTTTATATGAAATGGTAGGAGCGATTATGAAGTTCTTGTGAAGAAGTAGGAATTAATATAACTTTTGCTTATTAATACTATAAATAAAGCTTATGAATATTCTCACCGATTCAAGTTATTAGAGCTACAGAGTAATCAAACTGCATAAGCTACATTTTCTCAGAAATAAGGTGAAATGGTAAGCTAGAACATTGGTTCAGTAATCGAATCATCTCGTGTAAGTCCGCAAAAATGTAGCCTTTTATACGAAATAATTCTTTTTTGTGACTTGTTGTGATCATCGACTACTCTTACTCGATCGGCGCACTAGGTAGTGACAATCCAACTAAGGGAATTCAGCTAATGAGTATTGAAGAAGCACTTGAACTCCTGCAATCTTTCCTCTTTGCCCAAACCCATCAGCACTTAAATAACCTACAAATTGCCGTCCTGCGGGGCGTTTGGAATAATTACACCTACGAGCAAATTGCCCAGACACACTGCGTTTCTTACTCTCATGCCAAAGCGGTTGGTGCCCAGTTATGGGACATTCTATCCTCAGTACTTGCCGCCAAAGTTAATAAAAAGAATTTTCGTGTTGTCCTAGAACGCAAAGCCAGAGAATGGCAGCTAGCTGATGAGTTAATGGATGTAGCGAAGCCGTTATCATTTCCGCCAAAATCGTTGTCTTTTGCCAATACCATATCCACTCTGAACGCCATCGCCACTCCCACAGTAGAATTACCCGGAGGACAAGTTCCTCTAGATTCTCCCTTTTATGTAGAGCGTCCCCCCATTGAAGCACGCTGCTATGATACTATTTTGCAACCGGGAGCATTAATTCGCATTCATGCTCCCCGACAATGGGGCAAAACGTCTCTGATGGCAAGAATTCTGGAGCAAGCCAGATGGCAAGGATATCGCACAGTAACGTTAAACTTGCAGCTTGCCAATAGCCAGATATTTTCTAGTCTTGATCGATTTTTACAGTGGTTCTGCGCCAGTGTTGGTAAAAGCTTAGGGTTGCCGAATCACGTAGCTGACTGTTGGGATGAGATTTTGGGCAGTAATTCTAGTAGTACTGATTATTTTGAGAACTATCTCTTAGCAGAAATTGACACTCCTGTTGTGCTGAGTTTAGATGATTTGGATATCATATTTCAATATCCAGACATTACCTTAAATTTTTTGGGCTTGTTGCGAACCTGGCATGAAAAAGCTAAGTATGGAAATCGTTACAGTTCTATCTGGAAAAAACTGCGCTTTGTTATCGTACATTACATGGACGTGGATATGCTATCGAATATCAATCACTCAGCGTTTAATATTGGACTCTTGATTGAGTTATCAACATTTGGCAGGAAGCAGGTACAAGATTTAGCAAGACGTCACCGACTTAACTGGTCAGCTAATCAGGTAGAGCAACTTATGTCTTTAGTCGGAGGTCATCCCTATCTAATCCGGAAAGCCCTGTATCACATCTGGCAGCAGGATGTCACTCTAGAGCAGTTGTTACTAAAATGTGCAAAAAAAGGAAAAATCTACGCTCAACATTTACGTCAGCAATTAACAAATTTACACCAGTATCCAGACCTTTATCAAGCCTTTACTTACGTTGTCAGTTCACCAACATCTGTGGAAATAGATTGGGGACTGGCATTGCAGTTACACAGTATGGGATTAGTGTATCTGCGAGAAAATCAAGTGATACCAAGTTGTGATTTATATCGTCAATATTTTAGCTCAGTTAAAGGTAATGCTGGGCAATATAACTGATTTGTAGAGACGTAGCATGCTACGTCTCTACTATGATTCCTGTTCCTCACCGCCTTGTCTCAAATCCGCTCAACCCTTCCGGTTCCTCATATTCCACCGCTACATCTTTCACCACAGCAGCAGAAGGACCCTGATGACACCAATTAATCATGTCCTCAACTCCTGATTTATCCCCTTCAAACACCGCTTCCACTCGACCATCGGACAAATTTCGCACCCAACCATTTACACTGCATCGACGAGCTTCACTGACGGTTGAAAGACGATAGCCAACGCCTTGAACTTGTCCAGAAATGAAAACGTGGGCGCGGATTTGTTCCTGTGATTGATTTGGCATTTTATTTGAACTTCGATTGAATACTTACAGAAAAATAGGGCAGAAGGTAGAAGGCAGATGACAGAAAAAAATGATATAGCAGTTATCGGTGAGCTAGGGCGGGTTTTGTTGTTCAGTTATTTCAGCAATAGCTGACTGTAGTTCCTAAACCCGCCCCTACAATTGTGACTAAACCCGCCCCTACAATTGACTTATAGTTTATAAATTTAACATTTCTCCTTTGCTTTTGTTCAACTTTGTTGTAATTCTTCCTGAAGAATTCGCTGATAAATCCCCGGTAAATATCGAGACATTGAATTGGTTTCAATACCATAACCCAGACTTGTCCAGGTTCCTGACAATCGCCGCAATACTTGATCCACTTTACCTTGGCGCAATTGTTGGGAAATATCCATTCCCCACGCTTGATTATCACTCAGCCAAGCATAAACGACCGCATCCTGATATTGTGGCTCAAAGCTATAGTTACTCCACCAAAATAGTTGCCAAGGCTGAGGATGATAACGTCTGGCTTTGTTATACCAAGTCGTGTTAATAAACTGATATCGTCCGGCGGCGGTGGTACAATTACCCACATTGGGACCTGCGACAATCGGCACACAGCGGTTAGGATGATCGCTCAAATCCCAAACATGCTCTCCTCCATACAGTACCGAATAA
Organism: Coleofasciculus sp. B1-GNL1-01; assembly: GCF_040220235.1. NCBI lineage: Bacteria > Bacillati > Cyanobacteriota > Cyanophyceae > Coleofasciculales > Coleofasciculaceae > Coleofasciculus > Coleofasciculus sp. B1-GNL1-01. The sequence goes on along the minus strand of NZ_JAVJTO010000074.1, from coordinate 16,880 downwards.
GGTTGAGACACATTTGCCTCACTTGCGGAAATTGTTCGCATCAGCGCCCGAATATAAGGATCACCACCTCGCATGACTAACGGTTGAGTCCCCTTTTCACCTCTGGGATCATTAAAACTCCATTCCCCTCGTTGAAATTCTTCACGCAGTTCGAGGAATAGGATCATTAAAATAAGGATATTAATCCATTTAATTAGACGTTTCATATAGTGAAAGGCAGAAGGCTCTAGGGCAGAAAATTTAGTACAAGTACGTGGGTGCAAGAACCGTTCAATCTGTCCTAACCTTTATGGAAACAGCGATAACTCCATCGTTATACAATTTGACCCATAGACTGTAGAGACGCTGCATGGAACGTTTCTACTGGCGTGACACGCCTAATTTGGTAGATTACCAATTGTAGGGGCGCACAGATGTGCGCCAGATTTAACTGTCAAATCTATTCCACCACTTTAGCTGTGCCACGCCACTACAGTTGGATTAGGCAACATTAGCGAATAGTTCTTGCCAACTGCGATCGCTCGCTTCTGGACGGGCAATCACTTCTACAATCTTATTACGTGCCTCGTCTTGAAAGAGCGCCTCGACGCAAACCTGTGCCACTTTCGTGCGGGGGATACTCCCATCAAACAGTGTATCTGCTGATGACATTACCACAGAATCAGGCGTATCTTCGTTTTTCAGCCCCCCAGGTCGGACAATGGTATGGGTTAAGCCACTTTTCTGGAGATACTCCTCGGCTTGCTTTTTCCAAACCAAAATTAACCAAAACAGATTTAGGGGATGTAAAAGTTGAGAGACGCAAAGTGAAGAAACCATGACAAAATGCTCAATGTTTTTGGCTTTGGCAATATCGATCAGGTTCTTCGTCCCCTCATAGTCCACTTGGTAGGGTTCTAGGGGATTGAAGCTGGGTGTAGCACCTGTGGCACAAAAAACAACGGTGCTATCTCCCATAGCAGCGCTGAGACTCTCAGGCTTTAATACGTCCCCAACGACTAACTCGGCTTCAGGGGGTAAAATTTCCTGCCCTTTCTCCAAGTTACGCACCAAAGCGCGAACGGGGATATTGCGTTTGACCAGTTCATTGACGATTCGGCGTCCTGTTTGACCTGTCGCTCCGGCTACCAATGCTTTCATCTAGAAATTTCCTTCAACAGTGAGAGTTGACGGCAAGATACACAAGTTATGCTGTAAAGAGCCAGTATTTTTGGATTCGATTCCTTAACATTCTCTTTTCAATTCTATAAATTATCAATGAAGTTTTACCAGATGTGCAGATTTATACCGTAAATTCGTGAAGATGAAAGAGAGAATGAACAACTGCCAGTGGGCATCCTAGTAATAGGCACCAACCCGAACTGACACCGTGGAGCAATTATGCAGTCCCAATTCCTTAACCAGCAACCCATCACAATCGAGCCAGTGCATCTAGATACCCAATCCACTTTTACCGAACCTGAGAGAGACGAGTCCCAATCATGCCAATTAGCGCCTGAGTTGACTCAGTTTTACGGTCACTTCCAAAATGGTGTAGAGATGTATGCCGAACCGGAACGAGTGACTGCCTATCTGGATACTCACCAAGAATGGTTTCGTGACTGCGCCCAGCCGATGAAGGCTGAACCGATTGGAGCCAATGGTTATGCTTTAACGATTGGGCGTTTTGGGTCATTCGGCTACGAAGTTGAGCCAAAAATCGGGCTAGAACTACTTCCGCGCCAGGATGGGATCTATAAGATTCAGACGATCCCTGTCCCCGGTTACAATCCTCCTGGCTATGAGGTTGACTTTCAGGCGAATCAAGGGTTTGTGCCGATTCCAACTCACGAGTATTTTTCTGAGCAACAGCTTGAGGGACTAGAACTTCCCCCCACCATTACCCGTATCGAGTGGGAGCTTGATTTAATCGTTGGTGTACGGTTTCCTAAGTTTATCCACAAGTTACCCCAGTCTTTGATTCAAAGTACAGGCGATCGCCTGTTGCAACAAATCGTCCGCCAAGTGTCTCGCCGCCTAAGTCACAAGGTACAGGAAGACTTTCACAATCGGATGAATATCGCGATCCCCAAGAAATTAAAGCGGCGTTGAGTAGGTCAAAAAACTAAAGCTAGTGGTGGGAATGTCATTTGTCATTCGTCATTTGTCATTTGTCATTCGTTATTTGTTGATTGTGCATGGTTCATTGAAATAATTCTTCTTTCTGTTCCCCATCTTCCCCATCTCCCTCATCTCCCCCATTTCCCCCATCTTCCCCAGCTTCCTCATCCCCGCTGGGTGGCGATAAATTCCCGTAGCCTTAGCAAACTCAGGGTTTGACCCATATTTAACGGGAACAGAGACACCCCCTCTAAACGAGACTGTACCCATCCTTCACCCCAACACCATTCGTGATAGCCATCGATTCCCTGGCTCAACAGCAGTCGTAACCCGTAAGACTCAGCTACCTCTACCTGATGTTGGATAGCAAGCGGACCAATCCAACTGGTAAAGGTGACTCCGGGATAGAGTTGTTCTGGTAATCCAGGGGAAAGGCGTTGAGTCGGTAACCATTGGCGCAGTTTTTCTGAATGCAGCAGACTGTCTCGGATAACAGTATGGGGAGCTTCGAGTTCAATGCGGAGGTGACTTTGTTGAAAGGTTCCCAACATAATCTGTGTCCAAAAACAATAGGTCTGTTGTTCAAGAGCGTAACTCTCGATATTACATTATATTAATCCTTTTAATCGCCAGGGACAGCACGGCTGTGAATCCATCACCGACTATCAACGGTGCGATCGCGCCTTATGCTAACGACCCAACCTAAAATAAAAAGGGAGTATGTTAAGAAGTGTAAGGTTGTTTCATGGCTGATCAGTTAATTCGCGCCACCGCAGCAGAAGGGGGTATCCGCGCCGTCGGTGTGATTACCACGCGCCTCACCGAAGAAGCCCGTCAGCGCCATCAGCTCTCTTATGTGGCAACGGCTGCCCTGGGGCGCACGATGTCCTCTGGCTTGTTGTTGGCGTCTAATATGAAGCGGGAAGGGTCAAGGGTAAATATTCGGGTGAAAGGAAATGGTCCCTTGGGCGGAATTTTGGTTGATGCGGGCTTAGATGGTACGGTTAGAGGATATGTGGATAATCCCGCCATTGAACTACCGCCCAACGACTCTGGCAAACTCGATGTTGGCGGTGCTGTTGGGCGTGACGGTTATCTCTATGTGATCCGGGATGTAGGGTATGGCTATCCCTATTCCAGTACAGTAGAACTGGTGTCAGGGGAAATTGGCGATGACATTGCTCATTACCTGCTCACATCTGAACAAACCCCATCAGCGCTGATTGTGGGTGTATTTGTCGGCGCTGAAGGCGTAACCGCATCGGGAGGGCTATTAATCCAAATTTTACCGAAAGCGGCTAAAGACGAGTCTTTAGTGCAGATTTTGGAATCTCGCATCGCCAAGCTATCCGGATTCACGCCTCTGTTGCAGGAAGGTAAAACGTTACCGGCTATCTTTGAACAGATATTGGGGGATTTGGGCTTGGTAATTCTGCCCGAAATCCAAATGGTGCGTTTTGACTGCGGTTGCTCGTTTGATCGGGTTTTGGGAGCGCTGAAAATGCTAGGTGAAGCCGAACTTCAGGATATGATTGAAAAAGACGAAGGCGCTGAAGCAACTTGCCACTTCTGTGGGGAAGTTTACCAAGCGAGTGGAGATGAACTGGCTCAACTGATTCAGGATTTAAAAGCTGAGTCCGTTTAATCGAGATTGAGTTAGGGGAATTGGGAATAGGAAAGGTGAGAGTTGATTGGCTCTAGTCTGTCTTTATATATGTATGAACACCAATTTGGGTAGTTTTCTGCCTGGGAGGTATGGCGTTAGTGATTCGATATAAGAGCAATCAGTCTCATCTTAACGGCAACTGTCCTAGCTCCCATTCCCGATCAAGTCTCAGGGAGAATATGGCTTTTTCTGTCTAACGAGAGTAGTATTGCAACAACTGAGGGTGCTATAAAACCCACAGCATTAGGCTTAGCGAGTGGTGGAGTGAGTTATGACTAGAAATCGAAAAATGCCCAATCATTGGTATGCTACTCGGTCTTCCCAACCCCGTTGGAGCCAGGATTGGCAACACCAGAAGAATGCTGTTGATCCTCATCGGGTCGGACATTCAACCTCTCATCGTCAAACCACTCCCCAACAAGTGACGACGAAGCCAGCCCCCCCCTCTCCTCAACAGCCGAAAGAACCAAGACGCCGCTTTACCTTGGGCTGGACATTTTGGATGACGGTGATTATTTTAGTCTCAGGTGGGATTGGATTTTCTTCCGTTGCCCTTTTGCTTAAGCTACCTGCCGTGCCAAATTGTCCCTCAATTTTTTGGCCCACGGCTTCGGCATCAGTACGCCTCTATTGCTCCCAGCTTGCGGCAAATAAGCGCACCACCAAGGATTTGCTAGAAGCGATCGCACTCATCGATGCTTTACCGAAAGACCATCCCTTGCGCCCGGAAATTAATCGCCATATCGAAGAGTGGTCAGTCGAGATTTTAGCCATTGGCGAAGAAAAGTTTCAAGCCGGTCAGCTAGAGGAAGCGATTGAGATTGCCAACCGGATTCCTAGGGATGTTCCGGCGTTTACGCTAGTCAAAGAACAAATTAAGGAATGGGAAACGCTGTGGCAAAAGGCTTCAGGGATTTATGAACAAGCCGAGGAACACCTGAGACAGTCCAATTGGACATTAGCATTTCGAGAAGCGGTTAAGCTGACAACGATAGATAATCAGTATTGGGCAGCCGTCAAGTACAACCAACTCGTGGATCTGATTCAAATCGGACGAGACGATAGTCAGAAGTTGGATGAAGCCTATCGGCTGAGTAAAACGGGTCGCGTCGATGATATTTTAAAGGCGATTGAAGCAGCCGAGAAAATCACGCCCAAGAGTTTTGCCTACAAAGAAGCTCAAGATTTAATTGCTGAGAGTGGGAATAAATTACTCAAACTGGCGACGAGTCGCTTAGAACAACGGAACTGGCAAGGGGTGTTAGAGATTGCCAATAAGTTACCCGCTAGCGTGAAATTACCAGATGTTAAGGCAGATTTGATTGACTTAGCCAATGCCATATCCCTGGCTGAATCGGGAAGCATTGGGGATTTGGAAATCGCGATCGCCTCGGCGCAGAAACTGGGTACTGATCGTCCTCTATATGATGAAGGTCAGGAATTAATTGATCGATGGCAACGGGAAATTGAGGACGTGGCTAGACTGGAACGGGCGCGGACGTTTGCCAGTTCTGGGCTAGTCAGCGATTTACAGATCGCGATCGCAGAAGCCAAACTGATTCCCAGCCGTAATCCCCGCTACCAGGAAGCGAGGGCGGAGATTAGCCAATGGACTCGTCAGATCCAAACCATAGAAGATCAGCCCTATCTTGATCGCGCCACCCAACTTGCCAGCTTTGGCGGAGTCCAATCCTTACGAGAAGCCATCCAAGAAGCCCGTCGGATTGCCCCCAATCGCGCTCTTTACTCAGAAGCGCAGAGTAAAATCAAAGACTGGACGCGCACGGTTCAACGCCTAGAAGACCAACCCTATCTTGATCAAGCTCGTACCCTTGCCAATTCCGGAAATCTTTCGGCTGCGATCGCGGCGGCTGAACAAATCAAATCCGGACGGGTACTCTATGGGGAAGCACAAAGCCTGATTAAGGGCTGGAAAACAGAAGTTTTGGGACAACAGCGCTTGCAACAAGCCTATCGAGCTGCCACTCCCGGTACCCCCGACGCTATTGTGGAGGCAATTCGCTTAGCCAGACAAGTTCCCAGTTCCGCCAAAGTTAGAGGTGATGCAGTCTCGGCGGTTAATCGCTGGAGTTATCAACTGTTGGCACTGGCTCAAGATCGAGCCGCTCTTAGCTTAACTGAAGCGATTCGACTGGCTAAAATGATTCCTTCGGGAACCGAAGCCTATAGTGCGGCTCAAGTGTCAATTCAAGAATGGCAAAGGATTTTAGAACCGCCTCCCCCGCTTGTGGTGGTTCCTCAGGGTACAGATGCTCAACCTCCACTCGAACCACCCGAACATGAATTGCCTCTGGATGATAATTAAGCCGTTTAGGATTCGCGGTGAAAGAAAGCATGCAAATTGAGTTTTGTCACACCACTACTCTGAAATACTATGTCAACCCAAAAACTCAAATTGGACATTAAACTGACAGGAAATTTACCTGAACTTCCAGAAATCCATCGCTTAGAAGCAGAACGACGCACCAGGGAAGCCTACGTCATGACACTCCTGAGTACAATCTACTGAAAGCAGCAGCGCTAGCGTCACGCATAGCTCGCGCTAATCGCTCATACAGCAGTTTGCTCTGCTATGCGGTACATTGTCGATCCCCCTAAATCCCCGTGCAAAAAAAGCGAAGCATCCTTTGGCTTCCCCCGTGGAACAAAAAGCGAAGCATCAGCTAGCTTCCCCCTTTTGAAGGGGGACGGGAGGGGGATCTAATAGGGGGACGGGAGGGGGATCTGAAGGGGGACTTTGATCTACTGTACTTTATTACAGCGAAAAGCGCTGTAATATAGCAATCCTAAATAGGATGCAATAAGCGAAATGCTCGAAACCCAGGTATAGCAAGGGTTTCATTTTTGAAAATTGCCACGACCTAAATAGGATTGCTATAGATGAAAGTGTAATTAGTTTAAACCTTACTAAGTTGGTGGCGATGATTCCTATTAATGAAGCCAAACAGCAATTGCAAGACTTGATCGATGCTGTGAGTCAATCCCATCAGCCGATTGTCATTGCTTCTCAAAGCAGCAATGCGATTTTACTGTCTGAAGCAGATTGGTTAGCGATTCAAGAAACGCTGTATCTACTTTCGATACCGGGAATGCGGGAATCAATTCGTACTGGTTTGGCGACTCCGATTGAAGAATGTGATCGAGAGTTGGAGTGGTGACTTGGCAACTTGTCTACACAAAACAGGCTCAGAAAGATGCCAAGAAGCTGTCTCAAAGTAATTTACGAGACAAAGCGCAAGCACTACTCGATATCATTGAAATCAATCCATTTCAGAATCCCCCACCTTATGAAAAGCTGGTGGGTGATTTATCTGGTGCTTACTCGCGGCGCATCAATATCCAGCATCGTCTCGTGTATGAAGTGATTGAGTCAGAGAATACAGTGAAGATTCTGCGTATGTGGACTCATTATGAGTAATCTTGTGACAATATAACTGAAGGTGCGATCGCTATCCTCACTAGCGTTGAAGTGCGAATGCTACATTTGGCATTGATGCTATGTTGGACAGGAGTGGATGTTGGGTAACAAGAGCGTCATGAAACCCAAAACACCAAAAGCTGGCATTCGTCTGGCATACGACTAGATCAGAGTTTTAGTCCATTTCAATGGACTTAAGCTATTAGCCCGGAGTTTGAACTCCGGGCGGTTATTCTGATTATTTATCTGTTATGAATCCCAATCCCACATCACGGGATTATCATCTAGGTGATCCGTGACAATACGTCCGATCGCGTCAATTTCTTGCAGTTCTTCTGGAGATAAGTTGACCTCAGCCGCCTTAGCATTACTAGAGGATTGTCCCTCATGACGCGCCCCCGCGATCGCATTCGTTTGCGGTTGGGCAATTAACCAAGCTAAGGATAATTGAGCCAGACTACAATTATGGCGTTCGGCAATCGGGTGCAGTTTATCTAAAGCTTGCTGCGCTCGTTTATAGTTGTCTCCTTGAAACAGACGATTTTTGGCACGATGATCGCCTTCTGGGAATTGATGATCGGGTCCAAATTTACCGGTGAGCAATCCTTGGGCAAGAGATGAGTATGCCAAGATTGATATATTATTCTCAATGCAGTAGGGTTGGGCATCCTGCTCGACTTTACGCCAAAACAAGGAGTAGGGGGGCTGCAAGCTGTCAATCTTCCCATACTGTGCCGCTTCTTCTAACTGAGCGCGGGAGAAATTCGATACACCAATTGCCCGAATTTTGCCCTGTTCCTTTAGCTTATTCAAGGCGCTCATTGGCTCCTCAAGCGGCACTACCTCAGTATTAAATGTTCCGGGGGGCCAATGAATTTGGTATAAGTCAATATAGTCCGTCTGGAGATTTTTCAGAGAGCGATCGCAGGCTTCGATAACTTTATCGTGTTTCAGATTCCCCACCCACACTTTGGACGCATAAACCACCTGATCGCGCACATCGGATAATGCCTGGGCGACAATCTGCTCAGAATGCCCCTTACCATAGATTTCTGCGGTATCCACTGTCGTGATACCTGCCTCAAAAGCGGCTCGGATAGCTTTAATCGTTTCCGCATCTTCAATCCCCACCCAGGCACTCTTACCCGCCTGCCAGGTACCCATGATAATCGGTGTGATTTTGATATCGGAAGTTCCTAAAGGTCGCGTTTCCATAACCAATTTCTGTAATCTAGACAATTTTAACTGGAATAAGGGACTAACTGATAAGCCAATCCCATCAAATCTTCTACGTTTTGGCAGAGTCTTGGCGTCTATCCCAGGTACAATTAGCTGGAACCTCAAGGCAGCAGGTTGCTGAAAACATTTCAGGACAAAGACATGAACGATCATACCCGTAAAATTGCATTAGTGACAGGCGCTAATAAAGGGTTAGGGTTTGAAATTAGTAAACAACTCGCCCAAAAAGGCATCCACGTTATTCTAGGAGCCAGAGATGCCCCCAAGGGGCGGGAAGCCTACGAAAAACTTAAGCAAGAGGGATTAGACGTAGATTTCTGTCTTTTAGATGTGAACAGTCATGAGAGTATTGACAAAGCCGTTAGTTGGCTTAAACAAGAACTTGGTGAACTGCATATCCTCGTGAACAATGCCGGGGTGCTACTCGATAGAACAACGTCTGTATTGGATGTAGATTTTGATACACTCTCGCGAACCCTGCAAACAAATCTTTATGGCGCTTTTCTAATGTGTCAAGCGTGCATTCCCTTGATGAAAAAAGCAAATTATGGTCGCATTGTCAATATGTCTAGTACCCTTGGTTCTTTTGCAGAAATGAGTGATCCAAGTTCGCCTTATTATGATATTCTCACTCCTACCTACAGACTGTCTAAAACAGCTCTCAATGCGGTTACAGCTTTGCTTGCCAAGGAGTTGCGAGGAACCAATATTTTAATCAATTCGGCTTGTCCGGGTTGGGTGAAAACGGATATGGGTTCTGAAGCTGCACCGCTAAACATTGAGCAAGGTGCTGATACCCCTGTATGGCTGGCAACTTTACCCGATGATGGACCCACGGGTGGCTTTTTTAATCGTCGTCAGCCTATGGCTTGGTGATATTAAGTCCGGAAGAAGGATAATGCTTCCGTCCAAGTAATTACGGCTACGATAGACGAACTATACAGCCGGACATGATATGAGGGAAAACCAACCAGTTATCGACAATCAGTAGATCATAAAATATGGCAGCAAGAAGACATTGAACTCCAAAAATGTATCCAAAATGAAATCTCCCCCATCTCCCCTATCCCTTCCCTTCTAAAATTTCTATCAGCCTATCTTCTAAAGCATTCCGAGCCGCCACATCTGAACAATGATCAATGAGAGATTTTGCCGCCGATATCGCAGCTTGAGCTGTGGGGAAATCAAAACCGCCAAAGGGATCAATAATGGTCGGTTCGAGCAACTGTTCTGATTCGAGCCACGTTACTGTCCAACGCCCTGTTTTTCTCTCCCAAATCGGAATAATTAAATATTCATCCCAATGGGTGTGGTAGCGTTCGGCTTGATCGAAGTTTGCCTTATAAGAGTGGCGTTTATAAACGTTATCCACTACTTTTTAATCCTCCCTGATTCTTGATGCTGTACTAAACCCTGGTTTAGAGTCCAGGACTTTGCCTTGAACGGTAATTTCCCCATAGCTTACGTTTGAAAATCTCGCCTTTTTTCTGTCGTCGTACTATCAAATATTTGACATGATTAGTCGATTTTAGCTGATTTCAGCGAGGTTTCCCAAGGCTTTATTTGTGAAACTTTGTATAGCTCCCGCTTTTCTCCTCTACCTGCTGTTTTTAGGTTGAAGCGAGATAATTGCCGTCTCGCCTCAAACACAGAGTCGAACTTCTGATTATATCATGCGGGGACAGTTAAGGGTTGACCATTATTAGCCGGAGTCAATTGCAGCAAGAAGGGAACTGCTTTTTTCTTCCAATCTTGGATGGCTGTATAAGACGCCGCCTCTGCGCCGTAGCAAACTTCTAGCATCTCGGTATGGATAATACCGGGACTCAGAGGAATCGCCGCCATTCCTTTAGGTAATTCTTGAGCTAGCGATCGCGTCATCCCTTCAATTGCCCATTTAGAGGTACAGTAGGATGAGACTTGGGGCGAGGTTGAGCGTCCCCATCCTGAACTCAGATTGACAATAATACCGCTTCCTCGGTCAATCATTGCTGGGATAAAATGGCGAATCACATTGGCGATTCCTTTGATATTGACATCAATCAGATGGGAGAAATCCTGGCTAGGAATCTCCCACAGAGGTGCTAGATTATTGATAATCGCCGCATTATTAATCAGCAAATCCGGTGGACTGTATTCGTTGAGCAGAAGTTTTGCCCAAGCCATGACCTGATCTTCATCAGCAACATCGACCACGGTAAAATTATGGGGCTGACCAAAGGCTTGATTGAGATCCTTGATTGCCGCCTCGTTTCGAGCGCAACCCAAAACCGTATGTCCTTGAGCGATAAATCCCTCAGTCATTGCTCGACCTAAACCTCGGCTGACACCTGTAATCACGATTACTTTTGCCATGGTTACTATTTTCCCTTGATACCTTTCTTTTAATAGATTAAGGCGATACGGGAAGATGCGATCGCGCACCAGTTTTTCCGGAAGTAGGGGCGGGGTTCACTACTAGAATCGCGTCGAGACAACTGGTCGTTATCTCTCCTACTGGTAAGGATTTTAAGTTATGTTTGAGCTTGAGTATACAGCACGTTCTAACACGGTGTAGTACAGCAACGATGAGACAGTGCTTCTCTACTTTTGGAAACTGTGTATCACATCGAGTCTGAATCAGCCGGGAAATGCTATTTCCGTGGAGATAACGACTATTCCCTACATACCACTTTGCCTTTCTGTATCCTTCGCTACTGACATTTCTTTCGTTTTACTAAATGTCGTTTCGGCTAAACTTGTCAAGTTCTGATAATTAAAACTATCCTTTTCCCCAGAACGGTTTAAATTTTCCAATCCGGTCGCCGCCTCAACAAAACGTCATAATTGCTCATTTTTTACCCCTTTTCCAGAAAAATATACGAATTTTCAAGGGTTACGGTGCTTGTGAGAAAATTGTGCGATTTTCAGGTATATTATTTATGGTGGTTATTTTATGAGCAAAAATAATCTAGACCAAGCTAAACCCCTTGAATCGTCGTAAAACTTTGTATAATTTCTCGTTTTTTGTCTCACACCCCATTTCCCCTTGGACGCATGTATTTTTTTAAAGTTTTGATAAAAATGATGACTAAGTATTGACAAGAACACAGATTACACTGAAGTGTGAGGGACACAGATTGACACAGACAAGGCAGAAATAAAAACCATCATCATCACTGACGATGGGGTTTGTTCAAAAACAGCTTCGCCTGTTCGTCTAACTTTCTCCTAAAAGCGATCGCCAATCTTGGATCGCCTGCTCAGACCAAAGCCAATTCTGACTCAGGGCGTCGGGTTGAAAATTCACAGGGTCATCTTGGAGAACTTTTTGCCGCAGTTTCAACGATTCATTTAAAAGATTGGTGCGCTTTTCGGCTGGCTGTGATTGAGCGGATTTCCAGAATCCTAACGCCAATCCTGCATAGGCTGTTAACGCTTCTTTCTTCGCCCCATTTCCTGCCACATCTGCATCGATTTGATCTTGTTCAATTAACGTAAGAGCATCTAACCAGGCATTGTTGGCTCGCTCGAAATCTCCTTCTGCGTAGTAGGCAAAGCCAAGGGCATTATGATAGTTAGCCAAGTCAGGTTGGGCTTTAACCGCCGTTTCCCAATACCGTCGCACATCGCTGATATTATAGTTTGTATCTCCAGTTTGAAGCGATTGCCAAGCCAGACGCCCTCTCAAGAAACTGATGGTTGGATTATCCAATTGGGAGGGAGAAACAGCTTTTAAAGCTGCATCGGCTTGAGACAACGCACCTCGATTCAGCAACGCTTCGACAGCTTCAGTTCCGGCGTCGATATTCCCTTGACCAAATTGTTCGATCGCGAAAGCGGTGACGTCACTGGTTTCGGCTTTGTCTAAGTTGATTCCATCCAAGTCTGAGGGTTGGGGTAAACTCGGCACAGGAGACTCAGACTGTGATCTGAGCCTATCCGGTGGCGGCTGACGGTTCCAAACTAGGGCAAAACTCAACAGTGCGATCGCAACAGCACCAACCCCCAATCCAATCCACAGTTTAGGCGCAACCAGCCAAGAACGCCATCCCTTTTCAGGCGATTCCACTGGAGCGGGTTTCGGCATTACCGTCTGTTCAGATGACGGCGTTGCTGTTTTTGGCACAGACGTTGGTGCTGGCGCTGCTGAGGAAACTGTGGGTTGCTGAGGCGGCGGTTTGGGTACGTCCTGATTCTTTTGTTCAGGCGCTGGTTGTGGGGGATGGTTCGGATCTAGGGGAGGTAATTTAGGTTCCTCGATCTCCGGCTCACTATCCAGTTGTTCGAGTAAATTCTTAATAAAGCTAGACGGATCATCCGGCTCATCTTCTGAGAGAGTCTCCTCCGAGGGAGTCTCCTCTGAGGGCGTCTCATCGAGCCAATTTTGCCTCGGTTGATACTCATACTTCGCATGGGGAGGTTTATCCTCCAGGAATTCATCCTCATCCTCTAACCTCGTTGTGTTTAACATCTCTCGTGTGAATAGTTCAGCGTCACTTTCATCAGAGACTAATGGCATATCTGGTGGTTCCGGTAACTGTAATCGTTCTTCCCGATGGTGATAGTCATCGTCCACGTTGGTGAGGAATCCATCAAATTCGGGATGCAGGTAAAGTACAGGCAACGCCCAATATAATTGGTTAGAGCCATAGGCAGAAATTAGCCCCTGTCGCGCTCGACTCAGACTCAGATCAATGGGATAGCCTTGATTGAGATTCCGATAAAGGAGGCGAGTGAGGGTGAGTGCTACTTCATCGGGAATTCGCTCTGCCATTGCCAAAACCCCAGGAATTCCTCGTTTGACCAAGGCTTCGGCTAAATTGCGCTCTTTGCCATTGTCTAAAGGGTCTGAGGTGGCTGTATAGGCACCACGACAGGAGTTAAATACGGCTAATTGCACGCCATTATTGGCTAGCAATCCAGCTAAATCATTGCCGTTTAAGGTTTCCGTTAATCCAGTTTTATTACTCACTAAATAAACATCACCGCCAGAATCTCCCAGACTACTATGACCTGCATAATGGAAGACTTGATATTGACCTTGTTCTAAGGCTTGGGTCAGTTGTTCTCGTCCCGGTTGTTCGAGAATGGTGAGTTGAATCGCCGGGGGTTCTTGGCGAGAACGGTTTTTGAGTTCTTCTTGTAGATGTGCGGCTTCCTGTGCCAGTTCTAAACTCTCTTGGTCACTCGGTCCAGCAATGACCATCAGAATTTTCAGGACAGGATTGGGTTGAGGGGGGAGAGAATGAATCGGTCGCATCAACCCGGTGCTGAGTTGATATCGGGAGAAGGCGACATCCGTCCCGGTTGCCAAAGGGCGATCGCCTGCATGGAGAACTTCCCAGGGTAAGCGAGGTAAGCGATTCCCCTTGAGTCCCAGGCGCAGTCGTAATACAGTACGTTGATTTTGCGCGATCGCTTGTGCCATCATCCAGCTATCACGTAAGCTCCCTTGGAATAAGGCATTATAGAGTTCCTGACCCAGCGCCACTAAGTTTTGGCAGGATTGACGCACTTGCTGATCGGAATTAGGCAAGAAAAACAGCTCATCTATACCGCCAGCCCCCCCTTGTAACAAGCCCAGGAGGGGATCATTCATCAATTGTCTCGCTTGCATTAACCACTCATCCATGGGCCAACGCACTTGTTCTTCTGCCAAAGGCACCCCGGGTGCGACTCGTTCAATCCGCACTAGATGCTGGTCATCCCCCAAAGGGGTCACAGAGATATGGAATTCCTGTGCCACTGCTATTGCCTGGTCAAGTTTGCTGAATGTCAAGGGTTTTTACTGGGTTTTCAAGATTTATCGCATTCATAGTGTCTTTAGATATAGATTGATTTAATTCTATGAAAGTTTCCTTATAGAGTTTAGGGACTCAGACGCGAGTGATGTATTCAATGAGACCTTTTGATCGTATGGATGAGGGGCGAGACATTAACCCTGGTTGAGAACGCTGGAATTTTTCGGCGACGGATGCTACTGAACTCAATTGAGGAACTGATCCAGGATTGTTCCGGATAAACCCCGCCTATTCCAGAAGAGTGAAATGGTAGATGCACCCTGATTGACGTTCCCTGGCTCACTGATTTGGGCTAGGGATTTTTTTTTAGCCATAGTGGGTAAGCCACATCCAGCATTTTTCCGTTGCTATGTACATCGGGATGAAGGAGTTTTTCCGAATGTAGGGGTGGGTTCACGATTATCGTTTTTTTTCCGCCCCGATTTTACTCAACCTGCCCCTAGAGAAGGTTTCAGTTGTGATTGTACAGACTGGTTCTGTTTGGGTTCAGTTCAATCTCTCTTATCTTAGCAACGGTTGCACGAGAGGGATACATCCGGAAATTACTCTGGGAAAGGAAGTAAGAGTAACCGTGGGCTACTTATGTACAACTTTTGAGATAGTGATCGCTAAAACTACTACGGGATAAGGCTTGGCGCTGGGTGTAGTACATCTGGACTGGGGGAACTTCAGATGACATCAAAATGATTAACAACCGCAATAAAATTAGTGGAAGCTGTAGCAGAACATCAGGCGTTTGTGCAGCGTTTGAATCCTCAGCATTAACCTTCATGTAGGGGCGGGTTTAGGGATTTAGTTTGAATCGATGCCGATAACTTTTCTACAAAACCCGCCCTTAATCCTTTGCATCTCACTGACGATACAACTGAATCCGACAGGCGATAGGATTGAAGATATTAAGTTTGAGGGAACAGGTTGTGCGATCGCGATCGCGGGTGTAATCCGAGCGTTGATTTGCCTTGGCATTAAGGAATATGTTGAAACCAATCAACAACTGATTACAGATACCCAGGTGATGGTCACTAACGGAAATCGCATTGGGAACATGTCAAGTTTGACATAATGTTCACGCTCACCTGATAAGTTGGGTTACTCTACCCTTCGGGTTCTCCTAGGCGAGTACGACAAGGTTTCGCCTACGTTACTCCACCCAACCTACTTGCGTTGACATGCACCCATCCCATCCCCTCTATCTTCCTCGACTACAACGTAACCGAAACCTCCATCAGTTCTTTGATCAAGGAATTGCTATCTTGACTCATTGACGGTTCTGGATGTTTGGCGATAATCATCGGCGTGTCTCCCATATCACTATCCGGGATAGCTTGGAGAAGGTAAACCTGTTCCGGATTAACATTGGCAATCACCTGGGGTGAATGAGTCGCCACAATAAACTGACAATTGGGGAAGGTGCGAGTCAGTGCTGGCACAATTTCATGTTGCCATTTCGGATGCAGGTGGAGTTCAATCTCATCAATCAGAACCACACCATTCCCTTCTAGGGGATTCCCTAACCCCGGATTCGCGATCGCTAATCGTTTGGCTAAATCGGCGGCGAGGGCTAGCAAGCCTCTTTCTCCTTCTGAGAGTTGATTAACGACTAATTCTCGACCTTGTTTCGTCACTGTCATCCGTAAAGGGGCGCGTCGCACCCGCAAGTTCGCAAAACCGGGTAACAGAGAGGATATCGCTTGTCGGATAGCTTCTAGGAGGCGATCGCGGTGTTCGGGATTATCTCGACGCCATTCGTTTTCTAGATCCTCCAGATCCTTAAACCACTCAAAGAAGCTGCTAAAGTTAATCGACACACCCGTTAATGCGTGGTCATAAATCGCTAGTTGGTTTGACCAATAGTATTTCGTTGCTTCTTGGGTAACCTTGTCGCAAAACTGGCGGTTGACGGGATAGTAAACCACGACGGGTAAATTCACATTCAGATTGTTTTGCAACTGATTCTTAATTCGCAAACAAATTCCTTCTAATTCTCGAATGTTCCCGCCTCTGGGTCGTCCCTTAGTATTAGATAACGAGAGAAACCAACTGATCTGCCGTTCTCTCAGGGAAATCGTGATCTCATTTTTGGTTTGATGGGCACCATTGGCGATATCTCCCTGACGAAAAAAATGTCGCGGAATTTTCCGTTCTTCCGTAATATCCTGTTCGTTAATAAAATGTCCCGTTCCAATCGGATCTTGAAGTTCCGCCACAAAATGGGAAAGCAGGAGTGCGATACAGTCGAGAATACTGGATTTTCCCGTTCCGTTGATCCCCACCAAGACTGTCGGTTCAGTCTCATGGAACTCCAGCGTCAGATCGCCGATGCCACGGAACGAGTTGATTTTCAGGCGCTTGACTTTCATGGCTTATAGTAGGCTGATGGTAATAAAATGACACCGGGATGAAAAAGCAGCAATTGTTATTGATACTGCTGATGATAATCTGATCAGTTGAGCTTGTCCGGCAAAAGCCTCATCGCTTGTCTCGTGAGACCCCGCATTCAGCGAAGCAATGTGGGGAGGGATAGAGGTCAAACCTTACCACTCGATGTGGTAAGGTTTGACAATCCAACTGTTGATACCAATCCGGTATTTCGCTGCAACAACTGGACTTTTTTGGCGGTAAATTGTCCCAACCGTTTCCAGTTAGCATCACT
>NZ_JAVJTO010000073.1:0-5430 GCF_040220235.1 Coleofasciculus sp. B1-GNL1-01 | reverse complement strand
TGATCGGAAGTCTCGAAGCGTCGGTATCCACTAACGCCGTGACAGGCTGAGTTAATCAGATTAGTGATATGCCAAACCAGTACGTTGCTGACGCCAAATCCCCAAACAAACCCTTCCCAACCAAAGAATACATAGTTCAGTGCCGCAAACGCTGATCATGGAAAGAGAAACCAGCGGTCTAACCAAACAAGTTCTGGAAATTTGGCAAAGTCGGCGATTTACTTGTAGTCGGTCTGCATAAATCGTTTTACTTATGCTGGGGAGAATTTTGGCAACTTGCGACGGTGAATACAACGGAAATAGTCAGTTAAATTGTAGAGACGTAGCATGCTACGTCTCTACACGATTGGAAATTAACTCACCACCGACGGCTGTTTATTAAAGAACGCTTCGCGCACTTGTTCCGCCATTTGGGACGGCGTTAACCCTAAATCGGCTTTCGACTGATCAGGTTTAGCATGATCGACTAACTTATCCGGGACACCAAACCGCTTCACGGGTACCAAAACATTATTGTCCGATAACGCTTCCGTCACGGCTGACCCAAATCCGCCCATCAAGCAGCCTTCTTCTAACGTGACAACCTTACCAATTCGCTGGGCTAGGGGCAGAATCAACTCAGTATCCAAAGGCTTGACAAATCGCGCATTAACCACAGTGGCTTCAATTCCGTGTTCGCTCAAAATCTCCGCCGTTTGCATCGCAGGATACACCATGGAACCATAGCCAATCAGCAGGATATCATCGCCATTGCGGAGAATTTCGCCTTTACCGATGAGTAGCCCGTCCCATCCTTCTTCCATTAAGGGAACGCCATACCCATTCCCCCGTGGATAACGCATCGCAATCGGTCCCTCGGTGTAATTCACACCCGTCACCAGCATCCGTTGCAGTTCCGCTTCATCCTTGGGTGCCATAACCACCATGTTGGGGATACAACGCAGGTAGGCAATATCATACATCCCTTGGTGCGTCGGACCATCAGCACCAACAATCCCGGCGCGATCTAAGCAGAAGAACACGGGTAGGTTTTGGATGCAAACATCGTGAATGATCTGGTCATACGCCCGTTGCAGGAAGGTGGAGTAAATTGCGGCTACAGGTCGCATTCCTTCGCAAGCCAGCCCTGCGGCTAGGGTAACGGCGTGCTGTTCGGCAATTCCCACATCGATGTATTGTTTGGGCAGTTTTTCCTGGAGTTTGGTCAACCCTGTCCCCGTCGCCATAGCGGCGGTAATGCCGATGATTTTGGGATTGTTTTCGGCTAATTTGACTAAGGTGTGGGCAAAGACTTTGGAATAGCCAGGAGGTTTAGGTTTGTTAGAGGGAATTGCTTTCCCAGTGGTTAAATCAAAGGGACTTTGGGCATGATAACCGACTTTATCTTGTTCTGCGATCGCATAACCCTTACCTTTGGTCGTTACCACATGCACCAAGACGGGACCTGAGTATGTATGTGCTGATTTGAACGTGGTAATCAAGTCTTCTAGGTTATGACCATCTACGGGTCCCATGTAGGTGAAGCCCAGTTCTTCCAACACCGCCCCAACTTTGGGAACCGCTAACCGTTTCATCCCCTCTTTCACCCGCTGCAATTCGGGAGTCAAGGATTCCCCAAACAAGGGAAAATGCTTGAACTGTTCCTCTAAATTATCTGCCAGGAACTGCATCGGCTTACTCAGGCGTACCCGGTTCAGAGACCGGGAAATTGCGCCCACGTTGGGCGAAATGGACATTTCATTGTCATTCAATACCACCAACAGCCGGGTATGGGGTAAATGTCCCGCATGGTTAATCGCTTCTAATGCCATACCCCCAGTTAAGGCACCATCACCAATCACCGCCACGGTTTTAAAGTTTTCCCCTTTCGCATCACGCGCCAGCGCCATCCCTAGGGCGGCTGAAATGCTGGTAGACGCATGACCTGCACCAAAGTGATCAAACTTATTCTCACACCGCTTAAGGTAACCAGCAACCCCGTCCTTTTGCCGTAGGGTGTGGAAATGATTATAGCGTCCCGTAATCATCTTATGGGGATAGGCTTGGTGACCGACATCCCAAATCACCTTATCCCGATCCAAATCGAGTGTCTGATATAATCCCAACGTCAGTTCGACAACCCCTAACCCTGGACCTAAATGACCACCGCTTTTGGCTACCGTTTGCAGATGCCGTTCCCGAATTTGACGGGCAATCTCCTCCAGTTGACGGATCGACAAACCGTGTAGCTGGTTCGGATGGGTAATTTCGCTGATATGCATACCGCCGTAATCTTCTTTAAATCGCTACTGGATATTATTCGTCTGTTTGATAGTCTAAAGTATCTAACAATTTAGGGGTTAGGGGGAGTGAAATTAACAAATCCCTAGATTATCTGGCGAAAACAGCTAATTCTGGGCAACTTCAGGTACAACCCAACCCGTGTCAGTGACGAAAATCACAATAGATTGAAGTTTTACTCACCGAATGTCACCGCTTGGTTGTCCTTGGTTCAACCATTGGACAAATTCCTGATGACGTGTTAAGTGTGATTGTCTACCTCGTGGGGATCTTCTGCCGCGATCGCTCGCGTGCAGCGCCAATTACTGGGAAGTGCAGAGGGCCATCCCATACGGAGAGCTTCGGGACAAATGCTGTGTATGGTAAGCTGACAGTCAATGAGCTGGAAGCCTTCCTTGTCCACCTGCTTCATTGCCTGTTTTAATATCGAATCATTCTTAAATTCAATCGTCTGGTTACACTGAATGCAAACTAGATGATGGTGATGATTCGGGAACGGTTGATTCAGTTCGTAGTGTTTATGCCCTTCGGCTAACTCCAATTCTCGCAGGATACCCATGCGAGCCATCAACTTGACACTACGATAAATTGTAGACAGGCTGATGGGTTCTCCCCGCTTGTCCAGCAAATGGAAGAGTTCCTCAGCACTGAGGTGGTTTCCTCGGGGAAGATTCTGAAAAACGTGGAGTATCGTTTCTCGCTGCGGCGTCAACCGCCAACCCCGGGAATTAAGTTCAGCTTTCAGCGAAGCGGCTGTATACGGAGGCATAATCACCCTCTCAAAAAAAACCTGTTATTGACAATGATACTTACTGATCCCACCTATTTGCAAGAAAAGCGGTTAATTGACAATTAATGTCAGTCGATATTCGTCATTCGTCATTCGTTATTCGTCATTCGTTATTTGTCATTTGTCATTTGTCATTTGTCATTCGTCATTTGGTCAGGGCGGGTTTTGCAGCCACGCTAAGGAAAATCATCGGTATTAGTCCCTAAACCCGCCCCTACACACAGATACACCATGGTACGTTTCTACCATGACTGTCCTCATCTCCCCCATCTCCCTCATCTCCCTCATCTCCCCCATCTTCCCCATCTCCCCCATCTCCCTCATCTCCCCCATCTCCCCCCTCACCTGAAGCTCCCTTTTTGCGATCGCTGGAAACTACAATTGAAATAGAGCGGTTTGGATAGCCGAACTCTCCTCTTAAGCCAAATTGCTGTCAGTGAACCCAACAGCGCGGATTTTGATATGTCCAAATACGATTCCTATTTAAGATGTTCTTTTTGTGGTAAATCCTCAGAACAGGTTAGTAAATTGATTGCTGGTCCTAGCGTCTACATCTGTGATGAATGTGTGGAACTGTGCAACCAAATTTTAGAGGAAGAACTGCTAACATCTCACTCAGAAAGCCCCAATTATCCCCCCTTAACGGCTGAACCCCCTTACCAACAACCTGACTATTCTCCCCGTCGCCCCCAATATCACTTGCTCAAGCCCGTTGAAATTAAACAAGTGCTAGACAAGTATGTTATTGGTCAAGACCAAGCCAAAAAAGTTCTCTCCGTTGCGGTTTATAATCATTACAAGCGGCTTAACCTGGCTCAGGATGATTATGACGCTAGTGGGCTTGATGACAGCATTACCCTGCAAAAGTCTAATATCCTATTAATCGGTCCAACGGGTTGCGGTAAAACCCTTTTAGCTCAAACTCTCGCCAATCTGTTACAGGTTCCCTTTGCGATCGCGGATGCAACAACGCTAACAGAAGCAGGTTATGTGGGAGATGATGTTGAGAATATCCTGCTGCGACTGTTACAGATGGCGGACTTTGATATAGAAGCCGCCGAGCAAGGTATTGTTTATATTGATGAAATTGATAAAATTACTCGCAAGAGTGAAAAGTCCTCGATGACGCGGGATGTTTCCGGTGAAGGGGTTCAGCAAGCCTTGCTGAAGATTTTAGAAGGAACGGTGGTGAATGTACCGCCCCAAGGAGGGCGCAAGCATCCTTATCAAGAGTTCATTCAACTGGATACGAGTAATATCCTGTTTATCTGTGGCGGGGCGTTTGTCGGGTTAGAGCAAATTATTGAACAACGCTTAGGGAAACGTTCGATCGGCTTTATTCAACCGAGTGAGACGCGATCGCGTCAACTGTCTTCAGCGGAATTGTCCAAACACTTAGAACCAGACGACTTGATCAAATTCGGGGTAATTCCGGAAATCATTGGGCGGTTACCGGTGATTACCGCCGTGGAACCCCTAGATGAAGACTCCTTAGTGGCAATCTTAACCCAACCTCGCAACGCCTTAGTAAAACAGTACCAAAAACTGCTGAAAATGGATAACGTGCGCTTGGAGTTTCACCCAGAAGCCCTACGTGCGATCGCCCAAGAAGCCTTTCGTCGCAAAACCGGGGCTAGGGCGTTGCGGGGGATTTTAGAAGAGGTGATGTTAGAAGTCATGTATGAGATTCCCTCGCGCCAAGATATTACCCGTTGCGCCATTACCCGCGAGATGGTAGAAAAGCGATCGGCGGCGGAATTGTTAGTCCATCCCTCTTGGTTGCTTAATCCTGAATCAGCGTGAGGATCAATGGCTTGACGGGGTGTTGGGTGTCGGGTGTTGGGTGTTGGGTGTGGGGTGTCGGGTGTTGGGTGTTGGGAAAGGTTGAAACTATTGCCTATTGCCCATTGCCTATTGCCCATTGCCCATTGCCTATTGCCTATTCCCTATCGCCTATTGCCTATTGCCTATTGCCTATTCCCTATCGCCTATTGCCCATTGCCTATTGCCCATTGCCCATTGCCCATTGCCCATTGCCTATTGCCTATTCCCTCTCCCCACCATAAGCCTGATTCAGCAACCCCTATTTAACCCAGCCACTAATTTCGGGAGAGGTGATACCGCGTTCTAACTTGGCGCATTCTTGTCTAGTGGCGTCTAAAATATGGTGCATTGTCACGGGTTTGCCTTCTTCTGCGGCAAAAAAGGCGGCATTCATGGCAATGGAACGGATATTTCCCCCGGTGGCTTGCAGTTTGCCTAATCTAGCATAATCCAGTTTCCGAGTTGGGGTTTCCTTGGGGAAGATGCGTTCCCATATTTTGGCACGGGATGCTGCATCGGGATAGGGGAATTTGACG
>NZ_JAVJTO010000072.1:0-11154 GCF_040220235.1 Coleofasciculus sp. B1-GNL1-01 | reverse complement strand
CGTCAAATTCCCCTATCCCGATGCAGCATCCCGTGCCAAAATATGGGAACGCATCTTCCCCAAGGAAACCCCAACTCGGAAACTGGATTATGCTAGATTAGGCAAACTGCAAGCCACCGGGGGAAATATCCGTTCCATTGCTATGAATGCTGCCTTTTTTGCCGCAGAAGAAGGCAAACCCGTCACCATGCAACATCTCCTAGACGCCACCAAACAAGAATGTATGAAACTAGAACGCAACCCCACCCCAACAGAAATTCAAGGCTGGGTTAAATAGTCATTCGTCATACTCGCTTTCATCGAGAAGCAAGCTACGTTTATGTAAGGGTTTGAGGCTTGTTAACATTTCACTCTACTTTGCTAGTGTAGTACAAGGCTGCGTGCCTGAATTTATGTCCAGGTAAGTAGGTTGGTGGAAATAAACCGAACTATGTTAAGTTCTGTGAATGTTCCTCAAACCCTTACAAATGACGAATGACGAATGACGATCTCCGCCGTTAACTTTAATTGTCCCCACCTATTTACTTAGTGTTGAGTTGATTTCCACCAACCGACTTCGTATAAGTTAATTGTCGGGTCACATTTAGCCACGTCGAGGCGGGTTTAGGGACTCTGTAGGGGCGGGTTTAGGGACTAAATTCAGTTAGTCACCAATAACGGAACAACAAAACCCGCCCTTCCCCACCAATAAGTGGGTGGACACAATTAACGTTAACGGTTGAGATGAGGGAACAGGGAACAGGGAACAGGGAACAGTAAGGGTTTGAAGGTGGTTTACAAAACTTAATACAGCACCGTTTTCTTTTGTCCGACTACTTAACGGAACAGCAAAACCCTCTCTAGCCACCTAAGAACCAGACTCTAAACGGCGTTGCCATTCAGCATCAATTTGGTCTTTTCGTTGTAAATCTTGATCCAGTAAATCCTGTTCACTGGTATACACCAAATCCTCTTGCCCAATTACATTTTGCGCCGCAAACTGTTGAGCATACGCCAGTTTTTTCTGTAAATTGGTATCCCCTTGAACCAGTGCTGATGCTTCCTGCTGTCGTTGCTGATTACGGGCTGCGATTTTACTATTTTTCCGTTGAATCCAGAAATAACGAATCAGCGGAATCGCTAAAAAGCCAATCCCGTACCCCAGTAAAAACCAGTAAATTGAGGCAACAAACGCCACCAATCCGCCTATCTCGGCAGCAATTTCTCCGCTTTTTAACAGAGAACCCAGCATTAACGCACCGACAATATTCACGCCACCTAACCCAATTGCCAGTATCTTTTGTCCACTGGTAGCCGCACTAAAGCGCCAAAGCTGTTCTTTCAAATAAGAGGGAACAGGCTGACGCTGCTGCTGTTGTGCAGTTGTCTGTAAATCGGGGAAGTGATAGATAATATCTCCATCGGGACTAACTTCTGGACGCCCATTGAAACGGCTGAGAACGGGTAACATATAGTCCTCATATTCCCGTTGATAGCCTGTACCAATATCATCCAAATATGGAGCAATCTGTTCTGCTGTAACCGCACCGCCGGAATTGCGAATCACTGTGCCGATTTCTTGCCAGCGACGTTCTTCTAAATCCGCATTGGGATTACCATCACCAAACAGGAATGAGAAAATTGACTCCAGAAAATTCATCTGCTTACTCTCAGCAGAATTCCAGGAGGTGCGCCGTTGTCGATGGCGTTCGTAACTGGGGTCGAAAAACCAAAAGATATCGGGTCCAATCCAGAAGCGGGGCATAAAAAACATGCCGCCACCTCGATTAGACCCTCCGTTACCGCCACCACCTGAATCACTATCACTGCTGGAACTGATACTGATGACGATAATCGAAATGGCGAGAAAAATTAGGACAATTGAGAGTAAGAGGAGAAGCCCGAAGGAAATCCGAATCAGGTAGAATAAGACACGCCAAATTTTTGCCCACCATTCCTGCAAGCGCAGCCGGAGGAATTTGTTTCGTAGGTTTGTGCGAAAGTTCTTGGGAAATAAATAGGCAATTTCACCTGACTCGGCGACTTGTAAATGTCCACCTGCATCGGAGGCTAGCGCCAGTAATCCGCGTTCGGCGAGATTGATATTCAATCCCGCCTGAGCCGCTACATCACCTACAGTGACGCGATAGCCAAGCTGCTCGACGCTATTCATTATCTTGGGATCGGGAGCCATAGTTGTTATTGTAAAGTTTTCTGTAGTCTCTATCTCAAGTATAGAAGTCTGGCTCAGGCTTGAGATTTACAGAAAGCCGAACTTGCATACAAAAGGTTTGAGGAATAGTAGCGACGCATCTGGCGAAATTCTGACGCTCCTTCCTCACTATAGCTTCGCTTCGCGCTTCGCTCAGAATGACATTCGATAACGCAACTTGGTATAAATGAATGAATTTCGCGATCGCGCTCTTAATTAACTAGCTTGCTGAGACTCCTCTAAGAACGGATAATCTGTATATCCATGCTCATCACCCCGATAAAAGGTGGAGCGATCATAATCGTTTAGGGGAGCATTCAGCTCAAACCGCTTGGGTAAGTCAGGATTGGCAATAAACAATCTACCATACGCTACTAAATCAGCCTCTCCCGCCTTCAGCACCGCGTTTCCCGTGTCGCGGGTATACCCACCTGCTGTAATTAAGGTTCCGTGATAGAGGGAACGAAAATGACGCACCCCCAATCCTGTACCCTCATCTTCAACCGTGACATTCCCTTGGATTCTCGGTTCAATGATGTGGAGATAGGCTAAGTTAAAGCGGTTGAGTTCAGAAACCACATAATCAAACAACGCTTCCGGGTTGGAATCAGACATATTATTAAACGTTCCACCAGGCGAGAGGCGAATCCCCACTTTATCCGCCCCCCAAACACTCAGCACAGCTTCCGTAACCTCCATCAATAAACGAGCGCGATTTTCAATTGAGCCACCGTATTGATCCGTGCGTTTATTTGAGCCATCATGCAGGAATTGGTCGAGCAAATAACCATTAGCACTGTGAATTTCTACCCCATCAAATCCAGCCGCTAACGCATTTTTTGCTCCGTGGCGATATTGTTCCACAATTCCAGGAATTTCCTCAGTTTCCAACGCACGCGGGGTGACAAAGGGTTGCTCACCCGTGTGAGTGGACGCCATCCCTTCAGCCGCGATCGCACTTGGCGCAACGGGAAGTTCCCCATTCGGCTGCATGGAGGGATGAGAAATACGCCCAACATGCCACAATTGTAGGAACATTCGTCCCCCTTGTTCATGCACCGCCTGAGTAACTAGCTTCCAGCCTTCCACCTGTTCGGGTGAGTGGATTCCTGGGCTATACGCATATCCATATCCCTGCTGGGAAACTTGAGTGGCTTCGGAAATAATTAATCCCGCAGAGGTACGCTGAGCATAATAGGTAGCATTGAGTTCTCTGGGTACGTTTCCCTCACCTGCACGCATCCGGGTTAAGGGTGCCATAACCATACGATTGGGGAGTTTGTATGCACCAACTTGAACGGGTGTAAATAAGTTCATATTGTCCTTTGTTTGTAGTTGCGCTTTAGCGCCATCATCACTTTAGCGCTGACTATAAACGCTTAATAATCGGAATATTTGGCATTGATTTAAAGCTTTCTTTGTAGTAAGCGATACCAGCTTTTATGGCACTAAAGTGCCTACTACAAACTCATTGGTTCGCTTCCAATTAAGCCGCTATAGAGCGTTGCTTTAATGCGGCGATAATTTCTTTTGGATCTAAGCGTTTCGTGTAATCGACTTCAACAAAAGCATGAATAATTGTTCCATCTTGGGCAATAACATAAGTGGCAGGAATGGGTAATTCAAATGTGTCCTCCCCATTATGAGCGGGTAAATCAATGCCAAAGTCTTGGTAAATCGGGCGCAATTCCTTCGGTAGCACAAAGACTAAACCAAAATCCTTAGCTACCTGGTTTCCTACATCACTCAACACCTCAAACTCTAGGTCATTTTTCTCCACAGTGGATAGGGAATTATCCGGCGTTTGTGGCGAAATTGCCACTAAGGTTGCCCCTAATTCTTTAATTTCCGGTAAGGACTGCTGTAAGGTTCGTAATTCCAGATTGCAATAGGGACACCAGCCACCTCGGTAGAAGGAAATAACCACAGGATTACGGCTGAGTAAATCTTGCAATTCAACAGTTTTGCCGACAGCATTCGGGAGGCGAAAATTGGGAGCTTTGTCGCCAACCTTGAGACTCTGATCAGCAACTCCTGAATTGACCAAATCTTCCATGGCTTGATCCATAACCGCTTTGGTCTCCTCAGGCATCTTGGCTTGGATTTGCTGGCGTAGGGTGTTGATTTCTTGGGTCAATGTCATCAAAATTCTCCAGTGATTTACTTTTATGGAACAAATGTTCCAAAATTGTTCAAAAAAAAGATCTGCATTAGTCGAGAACCGAGAGGGCTACCTGAGCAATACTCCGCAAAGCCTCCCGATCTGGGTTAACTTTAGAGCTAACCCGCAAGCCTTGTAAGGTACAGGTAAGGAAACTGGCTAAAGCGTTTAGGTCATGTTTATCGCTGAGTTCCCCTTTTTCTTTTGCCCTGACTAACACTTGATAAAATGCTTGTTCAATCCGTTTCAGATTGGTGGCGATACGAGTCGCGGTATCGGGATCATGAGGACAGAGTTCAACCGCCGTATTGGTGATCAAACAGCCTCGCCGTTGAACATCTGTAACCGCTCGATCAATCAGGGTATAAAAATGATTGACAATGGCTGACTTAGAGGCATCTGGGGCTTCGAGTCGGGCGATCGCATCCTTGACTACGGTTTGGTCATAATGCGCGATCGCGGCTTGAAATAAAGCACGTTTATCACCAAACGTGTCATAGAGACTCCCTCTGTTAATGCCCATGTTTTTGACCAAAACTTGGATGGAAGTTCCTTCATAACCATAACACCAAAAGGTTTCCATGGCTTTCTCTAGAGCTTCCTCCTGGTCAAACTCTTTGTGGCGAGCCATCACTCTCGTATTTGCTTCTAGGAAGACTCTAGCGTTTCTGGAACGAATAGTCAAGTATTTTTTTAAGGATATAGGGAATAGGAGATTTAAAGTCCTAATTCATCAGACATTTCGTCTATTTTCAGGGAATTCTCAGCGTATCCGTTTAGGATAATCATAACGATGCACCTGGGATGACGCATGATCGAGAACAGAGGTCAACTGAGGAGAGAAAACCGGATGAAACGCCAATTCCATCCCCGAAACCTGAGACCGCTATACAAGCTAATCCTCTTCACACTGCTGGCGGTTAGTACAACATTACTCATTGCCGCCAATCCCGCCTTGGCGCAGGAATCAGCCACGGGTTCAGGATTCAATCCCCAAGCCTGGTTACGCAATGCTTTGCAGTGGATTCAAGATCTCGGTCCCGTTGGTGCGATCGCGTTTATCATACTTTATATTATTGCCACCGTAGCATTCCTGCCCGGTTCCATCCTTACTCTAGGCGCTGGCGTTGTCTTTGGTGTCGTTTTGGGTTCTATCTATGTGTTTATTGGCGCCACCTTGGGAGCAACCGCCGCCTTCCTGGTAGGGCGGTATTTGGCGAGGGGTTGGGTAGCCAATAAAATTGCTGGGAACGAAAAATTTAAAGCGATTGACGATGCCGTGGGTGGGGAAGGATTTAAAATCGTGCTATTAACCCGACTGTCGCCTGTGTTTCCCTTTAATTTATTAAACTACGCTTATGGATTAACTGGGGTTTCGTTGAAAGACTACTTTTTTGGTTCTGTGGGTATGATTCCCGGAACGATTATGTATGTTTATATTGGCTCTCTGGCGGGTAGTCTGGCGATGGTGGGGACAGAAGCGCAACCGACTAATCCGACGGTGCAATGGACGATTCGGATTATTGGATTTATTGCCACCGTTGCTGTTACTGTATATGTCACTAAAGTTGCTAAAAAAGCATTAGATGAAAAAGTCTCGGATGATGTGGTTCTAGATGAAAGTGTTTCCGATTAGTTTTGAATGTTCCAGACGTGGCATTTGAGCCTGTAGGGGCGGGTTTTACAACTATCTTTTTTTGTCACCCCTAAGTAACTAAACCCGCCCTGCTCAAAGTGATAAACTTTAAAAATTCCCTTTTACCTAATCCCCAATTACTAAGTCCCTGGACATAAATCCTGTACTCTTTAATAGGAAATGTTAACAAGCCTAAAACCCTTACTGTTCCCTGTTCCCTGTTCCCTGTTCCCTCATCTCAACCGTTAACTTGAGTTTTGTCCGACTACTTATTAAGGAGTAACAAATGACATCAACATCTGAAAGAGTAATTGTCCCGCCAATGGATGAGTATAACCAGCAATTGGTTTCCCATGTTCATCCACCGGATTGGGTTAATCCCAAACCCGCCGAACGTTATGATCTGGTGGTAATTGGTGCAGGAACAGCAGGATTAGTTACCGCCGCTGGTGCTGCTGGGATGGATATTGGCTTAAAAGTTGCCTTAGTCGAACGCCATCTCATGGGTGGGGATTGTTTAAATGTTGGATGTGTGCCATCTAAATGTATTATTCGCTCATCCCGTGTTGTTGCTCAAATGAAAGAAGCAGGAGACTTTGGCATTCGTCCTCCGGAACAGATTGATATTGATTTTCCCGCAGTTATGGCACGGATGCGGAAACTCCGGGCTGGAATTAGTCATCATGATTCAGCCCAACGATTTAAACAAACGTATAATATTGATGTTTTCTTAGGAGAAGGGTCGTTTCAAAGTTCCAATACAATTGCTGTTGGTGATCAAGTTTTGCGGTTTAAGAAAGCAGTGATTACGACGGGGGCTAGGGCGGTAAGACCGCCTATTGATGGCATAGAAGAAACAGGATTTCTGACCAATGAAACCGTATTTTCCTTAACCGAACGCCCCAAACGGCTGGCGGTAATTGGCGGAGGACCGATTGGCTGTGAATTGGCACAAGCATTTCGTCGGTTAGGTTGTGAGGTGATTCTTTTCCATCGCCATTCTCACCTTTTAAATAAAGAAGATACTGACGCCGCCGAAATTGTGCAGAATAGGTTTCAAAACGAAGGCATTCGCTTAGTCTTGGATTGCAAAATGAAACGGGCAGTCAAGATGGATGAGGGGAAGTTACTGCACTATACCTGTAATGGTCAGGATGAGTCGGTGATTGTTGATGAAATTTTAGTCGGTGCAGGGCGTGCGCCAAATATAGAAGGGTTGAATTTAGACGCTGTTGGCGTGGAGTACCACCGCAAAGGAATAAAAGTTAATGATTATCTGCAAACAACGAATCGGAATATTTATGCAGCGGGTGATATTTGTATGAAATGGAAATTTACCCATGCAGCGGATGCAGCGGCGCGAATTGTAATTAAAAATACGTTGTTTTCTCCCTTTGGCTTAGGGCGGTCTAAACTCAGTGATTTAGTCATGCCTTGGGTAACCTATACTGACCCAGAAATTGCCCATGTCGGCATGTATGAAGATGAAGCTCAGGAAAAGGGAATTAAGGTGAGTACAATTAAGATACCATTTAATACGGTAGATCGTGCGATCGCGGATGGGGAAGAGGACGGATTTGTGAAAATCCACCATCAGAAAGGTTCAGATAAAATTTTGGGGGCGACAATCGTGGCGCGTCATGCGGGGGAGATGATTAGTGAAGTGACAACGGCGATTGTGGGAAACGTGGGGTTGAGTAAGCTGAGTAGTGCGATTCATCCTTATCCAACGCAAGCCGAAGGGATTAAGAAAGCGGCTGATGCGTATCGGCGCACACTACTGACACCCAATACAAAGCGCTTTTTAGGGTTACTCACTAAGTTATCTTAGAAAGTTTGTAGTAAGCGCTTTAGCGCTGATGGCACTAAAGTGCCTACTACGATCTATTCAACTGGATAGGACATGAGGATGTGTTTCGCAATAGCGGCGATCGCAATACATTGCCCAGGCTATACCCACTATACCTGTAAGCGAACCAGTGATTGCCGCACAAGCCCCCCAACCTGCCGGTCCTACCCAGTCAGACACTTCTTTTAGCAAGGCGGTACTCCCTCTAGCTACCCCATAAGCCGTTCCCGCCCCGACAAGAGTGACTAAACCCAATTCGGTTAGCATTCCCAAAAGATCTTTCTGGGATAAATCTTCCTGAAAATAGATCTTCCAAATCGTGGTATACATCAAAATATCAGAAGCCGCCACCAAGATTTGTTTCGGTATCTCCGCACAGGGAGTTGGTGCAGCACAAGCCGTACTGCCACCCACCGCATATCCTGCGATCGCCCAAACTGTTTCTAATCGCTTCTTGCCTAGACTACTCAAGGACTATCTCCTGCAATGCTACTAGAGTCGAGGATTTTTTCTGTTATAGCCCAACATAGTTAAGTAAAGATTAACATTTTCTAAAGAATTACACAGATGGGCGTGTAGGGGCGGGTTTTACCGATAACATTTTGACACCAACCACTAACCTGACTAAACCCGCCCTTTTCAGGGTACAGAGGTACAGAGGTGCGGAGGTGCAGAGGTGCAGAGGTGTAGGGGCGAGTTTTACCGATAACATTTTGGCACAAACCCATAACTTGACTAAACCCGCCCTTTTCAGGGTGCGGGGGTGTAGGGGTTAAGTCAGAGCGGGTTTTGCACAAACGTTATCATTAATAGCGAAAAGAAAGTCCCTAAACCCGCCCCTACAAACCAGGTTTCCTCGAACGCAGCGAAGAGTCAAACCCTTCAATTTTCAACCCTAATCACCAACTTACCCACAACATGACCCTGTTCACTCTCCTGATGCGCCTCAGCAACCGCAGACAAGGGATAGGTTTGTGCAATGACTGGGCGAACTTTCTGAATTTCAATCAGTTCTTTCAGAGACTTTAAATCCAAACCATTGGATTTGAGAACCACAACTTTCGCTTTTTTCCCCGGAATAACCGCTGTGACCAAACTCTCCAGGAAATTACCCGGATAGGGTTGAGTCGTAATATAAACGCCGTTGGGTTGCAAACAGTCTTGGCAATTCCAGAACGATTGATTTCCAACCACATCGAAAATAATATCGTACTTGGCAGTATCCTTAGTAAAATCCTGCTGAGTATAATCAATCACTCGGTCAGCACCCAATTGTTTCACGAACTCACTATTTTTACCACTACAAACCCCTGTCACCTGAGTTTCAAACGCCTTGGCAATTTGTACCGCTAAGCTACCCACACCACCGGACGCGCCGTTAATCAGCACGTTGTACCCCTTTTTAATGTTTCCCTCATCTCGCAAGGCTTGCAGCGCCGTGAGTCCAGCTAAGGGAACAGCCGCCGCTTCTTTATGGGAGAGTTTTTCCGGTTTTGGACAAGCCGCTTTTTCCGATATAACCGCATATTCCGCATAAGCACCACCTGTGAGATTATCGAGACAGGCATAGATTTGGTCTCCAGGTTGAAACCGAGTCACAGCCGTTCCCACGTCTACAACTTCCCCAGAAATATCAAATCCCAAAATCATGGGAAAGTTATAGCCCGTTAAGAGTTGCAACATTCCCTGTCTGATTTTCCAGTCAATGGGATTAACGCTGGTAGCATGGACTTTGACCAATATCTCATGAGTTTTGACGGGTGGAGTTGGTAAGTCTATAACTTGTAAGACATCCGTGCCACCATACTGATTAATTGCAACTGATTTCATCAACTATTCTTTCTCCACAAAGATTATTACCAATGCTTCTAAAATGTAACAATACTCTCTAGAACAATATCTCAGTCTTGAGGAAGACTCTGAACGTGAGTTCATCAGCCATAGTATAGTTTTCAGAATCTTTAGCGAACCTGAGTAATTAGTGATGAGTAGTAATACCCAACTTCCGATTCCCTCCCATTTCGACCCCAATCAGGTTGGAGACGTCTGGCGTGTTCCCTATCAAAAGCGCGTCAACCAAGCCGAAGCTTGGGCAAAACAGCATCATCTCCAGCCAGCCCATCAAGATGAAACCCGGATTGGTTTATTGTTAATCGATGTTCAAAATACCTTTTGTATTCCCGACTTTGAATTATTTGTCGGCGGTCAATCGGGTACGGGAGCGGTTGATGACAATGTGCGATTGTGTGAATTTATCTACCGCAATTTAGGAGTCATCACCGAAATTTTGGCAACGATGGATACCCATACCGCAATGCAAATCTTTCATCCTATATTTTGGATTAACGATGCTGGAGACCATCCACCCGCGATGACGAATATCTCCATGGAGGATGTAGAAAAAGGGGTGTGGAAAATCAATCCAGCCGTCGCACCTCGGATTCGCCAGGGTGATGAGAAATGGTTACAAGATTATGCGCTACATTATGCCAAGACGCTCAATTGTGATAGTAAATATCCATTAATTATCTGGCCCTACCATGCCATGCTGGGAGGAATTAGTCACGCTTTGGTGTCTGCGGTGGAAGAGGCTTGTTTATTCCATAATGTTGCTCGCCAAAGTCAGACCCATTTTGAAATGAAAGGGAGTAATCCGCTGACTGAAAATTACTCGGCTCTCCAGGCGGAAGTTCTTTTTGACCAGAACGACCAACCTATTGCCCAAAAGAACACACCATTTCTGGAAAAATTGTTAGAGTTTGACCGATTAATTATAGCTGGTCAAGCCAAGAGCCATTGTGTGGCTTGGACAGTGGATAACTTGCTGGGTGAAATTCAAGCCAGAGATCCTAAGTTAGCCGAGAAGGTTTATTTACTGGACGATTGCACATCTCCGGTTGTGGTTCCTGGGGGTGCGGATTTTACGGAACAAGCTGAGGCGGCGTTTCAACGGTTTGCTGATGCGGGAATGCATCGGGTCAAATCGACTGAACTTATTGATTGAACGTTGGGCAAAAAAACACCAAAAAATTGTAATAAATTAGGGTTGGGATCAGGGCGGGTTTTGTTTGTGATTTTGAGGTGGGGAGGGCGGGTTTCGTTGTTCATTTATCGGTGACTATCTAATTGAGTCCCTAAACCCGCCCCTACAAATTGTCCCTAAACCCGCCCCTACATCTTTGGCGTGCGATCGCACTAAAAATAGGCTAGGTTTTTAGATCGGGTTTTAGGTTAATATAAAACGCTGATATCGGGGTGTGAAATTTAGTGTAGGGGTGGGTTTAGGAACAAAATTAACCGAGAAACCAATAACTGTT
>NZ_JAVJTO010000071.1:0-157021 GCF_040220235.1 Coleofasciculus sp. B1-GNL1-01 | reverse complement strand
TGAAGAATCACCGATATTCCTAGTAATTGACATTTGTAAATAATCATGTCAATTAATCGAGCATGAGGAACGGTCACAAATTTTTGATTGTTGACTTTTCCTAAGTTCACTTCTTGTTTCCAACCGTCATTTTTCCCAATTACTAAAGTGGTGATATCTTGGTCAACTAAGAGATTGACTAAATAACGACGGCTCTTTCAGACTAACTATGATAAATTACTAGCCAAAATACCAATTAAGCAGAACCCTTCTTCTAAAATTATCAAAATTATTTAACCCATAACCTCTTCTTTTAATTAGCTTAATTTTTTGATTATATGTCTTTGGGTTAGTAGCATTATTGTCCGTGAGATTTTAACTAGGGCCTAATCTTTTCGGTTTTCCGTTTCGACCTTCTTAATCCGTACATCCGCGAGCAAATAGTCTGAGCGTTTTATGTCTATATATTACCAAACATGACTATATCCGACTATATTGTTATTGGAACTTTACAATACTCCATCTAGGCTATAGCATTATTTGTGCTTGTGGGGAGTGAATTTTTATGAACTTGAAGGCAGGACGGGCTTTAAACAAAGGGAAATATGTTCTCAGTACCCAACTGGGTGCGGGTGTTTTCAGTCTCACCTATAAAGCAACCGATACAGAGTTAGGTCAATCGGTTGTGATCAAAACCCTAGGTGCAGCGCTGCGCCAGCATGCAAACGTTAATCAATTCAAGCAGCAATTTTTAGACATTGCCAAACGCTTGAACTACTGCCAACATCCTCATCTAGTTCGCGTCCTCGACTATTTTGAGGACAAGGGATATCCCTACCTGGTTATGGAATATATCCCCGGACAGACATTGACAGACGTTCTGCAAGCGGGTTCCTTGCCAGAGGCTGAGGCGATCAACTATATCCGTCAAATCAGTGATGCGGTAAAGGTTCTACACCAAGTCGAGTTACTACACCGAGATATCCAACCCAAAAACATTATTCGGCGTCAGGATAGCGATCGCGTTGTGTTATGTGAAGTTGGGATGCTCTATGAGTTCACCCCAGGCATCAAACAAACCTACGCTAGCTTACTCTCTGCTGGCTATGCTCCTCCAGAAGACAACACCTTGGCAAACACAGCGACGCGGCAAACTGATATCTATGCCTTAACCGCCACATTCTACTGCTTACTCACCGGATATCCTCCCTTACCCGCACCTGTGCGACAGAGGTTATCAGCCAAGGGAGACAATTGTCTATTTTCCTCGCTCTCTCAGCCAGCCCCGTCTAAATTAAGACCTATCATTCAACAAGCATTACAGTACGGTTTAGAACTCATCCCCAACAACCGTCCCCAAACCATAGACACTTGGCTCAAGCAGCTTCCCCTTCAGGAGTCTGTTGCTGTCCTTGAACCGATAACCACTCTGCCAGTGGAAAACCAGCCAACGTCAAAAGTAGGTTCCCTACCTGGCAAGTTCAAGGTTAACCCTGTGCCATCAAGGGGAGCAAAGAGTCAACACTCAACCTTGAGTCAGGGCGGGTTTTGTACAAACGTTACCATCAATAGCGAAACAAAATTTCCTCAACCCGCCTCTACAAACCCGTTTCCCGATGAGCCTAGCGTTGGGTCAAAGACGCGCCATGGCACGTCTCTACATTCAACCCTCAAAACGGCTAAAACCAAAGCCTCAATACCGTTACAAGCGTTGTTCATGACCGGAGCGATCGCGGCGTCAGCCGGGATTGGATTCGGTTGTGCTGTACGACTAAATCAACCTAGTGAACCTGGAGCAACGATTTTGCATACCCAACAAACCTTTCCTCCCCGTAGCGATTGGCCCGTTTCCGAACCTCCAAAATTTGTCAGAGAAAAGGGCACAGAGAACAGGGAACAGGGAATGTTTTGACCCTTTGCTGCGCTAGTTGGGAATCGGGTTTGTAGGGATGGGTTTCAGTATTCTCGTTTTTCAGCTCATCCGGATGCGACTAAACCCGCCCCATCTGCTTCCTCTCCCTTGTCTCCCCCAGCTTCCCCCGCTCTCCGCCAATCTTTTAAGCACGTTATAATTCGTTACAGATACCCACCATATTTTCCCAATGAGCAATCCAGTCATTCATGCCTTTTTTGTCGGACGATCGCTAGCTCAAACTCTGGGCGATCGCGTAGAAGACTCCTTAACGAATGCTCTTAGCGAACTTGGCAAATTTGATGCTGAGCAGCGAGAGCATTTGCAACAGTTTACTGAGCAAGTCATGGAAAGGGCGCAACAGGAAATGGAAATCGCCATGGGCGATCGCTCTTCTAGTACGACTGTTTCGACTGGTTCTCAATCCGTTGACCTACAAGCTACTATTGACGAGTTACGAGCTGAAATTGCTCGCTTACGGACTGAGCTACAGCTCTATCGCAATCAATCAGTGAGTTGATTTGAGTGATACTGGCGGTGTTTCCAGGTTGAGGTAACAGCAAGTGGGCATGACGGCAAAAGTTGTTGACCACCTTTCTCTATGCAAGCCAGGGAGTCAGGGAGCAGAGGAGCAGAGGAGATTTTAGCTGGTCAGTATTTGGAGCCATGCGCCACGCTTAGCATCAGTTTATTAATCCCATAGCAATTTGTAATATCTTCTGTTGGCTGTGACCTGTTCCCTTTTCCCTTCACCCGTTACAGCTTTTACCAATCCGCTTCTGGAATCTCCTCTATCCCTAGGGTACTTTTTCCTTGAAGCCTTGGAGCTATCTGCCTTAGAGCCATCTGCCTTGTCTTTACCAAAAAGGGGGTAGTCAACCCAGATTTGATATTACAGATACTCGCTTGGGGTGTTCTTAGCTTTCAAAGATTTTGAATTTTTATTAAGATTAAGAGGAGACCATCATTCAGGAATCTAGGTGTCTGCTGTTTCTGATAACTATGTTAACCTCAAGCAATATAAGGAACGCCAGGTGTCTAGCCAACGTTCCCTAAGAGGGATAAACCAAGACAAGGCATATCGTTGGAATCGGGAAAACTATTCCCGACATCGACGATTTGTCGATATTTGGACATTTGTTTTAACCCTCCTCTTCCAGTTGTGGCTCAACGGCAAACCTTGGAGCTATCCAGGGGGCATGACCGATGCAAAACAGGCGGCTCGTCGTAAGACACAGGCAATCTGGATTCGAGATACGTTCTTAGAGTTAGGTCCAACCTTTATCAAGGTGGGACAGCTATTTTCAACTCGGTCTGACTTATTCCCTGGTGAATATGTAGAGGAACTGTCTAAACTACAGGATCGCGTCCCGGCTTTTAACTATGATCAAGTCGAGGCAATTGTCAAGAAAGATTTAGGGAAATCTGTAAGTGAACTCTTTGACAATTTTGATCCGATTCCTCTAGCAGCAGCCAGTTTAGGACAAGTCCACAAAGCTCAACTCCAGAGTGGAGAAGAGGTTGTGGTCAAGGTACAACGACCGGGCTTGCGGAAACTGTTTACGATAGACCTACAAATTCTCAAGGGGATTGCCCGTTACTTCCAAAATCACCCCGATTGGGGTCGAGGTCGAGACTGGATGGGCATTTATGAAGAATGCTGTCGCATTCTTTGGGAAGAGATTGATTATCTTAGTGAAGGTCGCAATGCCGATACCTTCCGCCGTAATTTCCGCACCTACGATTGGGTAAAAGTTCCGCGTGTCTATTGGCGCTATACCTCAAATCGAGTCTTAACCCTAGAGTATGCTCCAGGAATTAAGATTAGTCACTACGAGGCATTAGAAGCCGCTGGATTGGATCGGAAACTGCTGGCTCAACTAGGGGCAAGAGCTTACCTACAGCAGTTGCTCAATGACGGTTTCTTTCATGCCGATCCCCATCCCGGCAATATTGCGGTTAGTCCGGAAGGCTCATTGATCTTCTATGATTTCGGCATGATGGGGCGGATTAAGGCAAATGTCAGGGAAGGGTTGATGCAGACGCTCTTTGGCGTTGCCCAAAAAGATGCCAGTCGAGTTGTTGAGTCTTTGGTCGCATTAGGTGCCCTGTCTCCGGTTGATGATATGGGTCCGGTGCGGCGTTCGATCCAGTATATGCTGGATCACTTTATGGATAAGCCCTTTGAAGAACAGTCGGTGAGTGAAATTAGCGACGATTTATATGAAATCGCTTATGGTCA
Source organism: Coleofasciculus sp. B1-GNL1-01 (assembly GCF_040220235.1). Lineage (NCBI taxonomy): Bacteria > Bacillati > Cyanobacteriota > Cyanophyceae > Coleofasciculales > Coleofasciculaceae > Coleofasciculus > Coleofasciculus sp. B1-GNL1-01. Next base: position 152,888 of record NZ_JAVJTO010000071.1, on the reverse strand, counting down.
ACCCTTTCGCTTTCCGGCAACCTTCACGTTTGTGATGCGAGCCTTCTCCACATTGGAAGGAGTGGGCAAGGGCTTAGACCCAGAATTTAACTTTATGGAAGTGGCAAAACCTTTTGCTCTGCAAATCATGACTAACGGTAATAGCCCTGAGGGTAATACATTCTTGAATGAATTGGGACGCCAAGCGGCTCAAGTGAGTAGTACGGCGTTGGGATTACCTCGGCGGATTGAGGATACGATTGAAAAATTAGAACGGGGAGATATACGTCTACGGGTTCGTTCTATCGAGTCGGATCGCATCTTGCGCCGAATGAGTAGCATTCAAATTGGAACAAATTATGCGTTACTACTCAGTGCATTCACATTGTCAGCTACGATCTTATTTGTTAATGGTCAAGTCGGGCTGGCATTAGTTGTGGCGTTAGTCGCCGCCGCGATCGCTTTTGCCCTAATTCGTTTACTCCGAAGGCTCGACCGATACGATCGCATGTTATAACTCCCATAAGGTTATTGACGCCAGCACAAACTTTATGAAATGTCGCTTTACGGGTCTCACTGACCCGGGCTTAATTCGTACCGTAAACCAGGACTATTACTACATCGATCCGAAGGGACGCTTTTTCATTGTCGCCGACGGCATGGGCGGTCATGCTGGGGGACAGGAAGCCAGCCAACTGGCTACAGAGGTCATTCAGGCACGTTTAGAGCGGCAATGGCTAGAGTCAGTCCCTTCGGAAACGTTACTGGAACAAGCCCTCTACGATGCTAATCAGGCGATCTTAGAGGATCAAAAAAATCATCCCGAACGGGCAGATATGGGCACGACGGCTGTTGTGGTCATCTTCCGTAAAGGTCAGCCTTGGCTGGCTCATGTGGGTGATTCTCGCCTCTATCGATGGCGACAATTAAAACTCGAACAAATGACGGATGACCATACCTGGGTAGCACGCGCCATGAAAGCTGGGGATCTGACTCCAGAACAGGCGCGAACGCATCCCTGGCGTCATGTGTTGTCCCAATGTCTAGGTCGCAAGGACTTACAGTCCGTTGATGTCGAGTCCATGGAGATTCAGTCAGGAGATTTCCTGCTCCTTTGTACCGACGGACTGACTGAGGAACTCTCAGACACCGCGATCGCGTCCCATCTCCAGTCCAATGGGGATGGCGAAGAGATCTCGGCTAACCTAATTGCCGCCGCCAAAGAAAAAGGCGGACGGGACAATATCACCGTGATTCTAGTCAAAATTGACGCGATCTGACCCAGAGAGCTTAAAAAATTGTTAAATTGTCGGGTTTGCACCATTTAACCGTCACGGCGATCCCTTGAGCGCCCTCTTGTTCTAAATCCTCAATGTAACCTGCTTCATAAGACGCGGCTTCTTCTGGACTATCAAAGGGTCCAAAGTAGTAAGTGACCGCAGGTTCAGCAGTGACAATTTCTACCCACCAAGCGAAGGAACTCTGAGCCTCTGTGTTAAGAGTTAAGCTTCGTATGCTGACAATCTTGCCACCTAATTGAGAAATTCGCCGCATCGTTTGGTTCATGCGGCTGTACGGAACTCTGATAAAGACAGAACTACTCCGACGAATGGGGTAGTTGAGGGTGTCGGTAGCTGCACTCTGACGCAAACCGACGACTTCATAAATAAAATAACGATTATCCAACAAGATACTACCTGTTAAGCCAGCAACACTTGAGATGAACAGTTCTAACTCCCCACCCTAATCAGACAGATTATCGGTTGGGGATATCAGAGACCGGGGGGAAGGTTGTCATGGGAGCAATTGTGAACATCGCCCCATTGAACCTATAACCACCATCAGTATTAGTTATCAGATCCCCAGAAGATTGTCACTATTTTTTTCTAGAGAAGGGGTGTCGGGTGTCGGGTATCGGGTGTCGGGAATAGCCACCAATGGATAAAGGGGGTGACAAAGGCGGATTTGGTATTACCCAATTAATCCTAAGCCGAACTGCTACTTTCGCCCTTAACCACAGCCGCACCGATCAGATGAGCTAAACGCAACGCTTCAGGAACTTTGCCACAATCCGTTACGCGCTCTAGAACCGATGCGATAACTTGGGGATTCGCACCACAAACCTGAAAAAAGAAAGGGGGATAAGAATGAATGGTTCCAGCGCGTTGGAGGAGATGGAGACGCTGTTCAGGTTGAGGTAAACGATGAATTGCCTGTTTGACCGGAATAGTGGGTCTCAAGCCTCGTCCTTCTAGGACGGCTTTTTCTGTACTATGATGTTGATGCCGAGTTGTTCCACGTCAAATGTTGGTTTTTGAGTTTAAGGCTAAGGGGAAAACAACTCAATATTCAGCGATTGATGAAGCGATTCAGACCGCTCAATTTGTCCGCAACAAATGTATCCGTTACTGGATGGATAACCGAGGTGTGGGGCAAAAGGAGTTGTATCGCCATAATACAACGCTAAGAGCTGATTTTTCCTTTGTTAAGGACTTGAATTCCCATGCTTGTCAAACCGCTGTAGAGAGGGCGTATTCATCAATCGCTCGTTTCTACAGCAATTGCCAGAAAGCTATTCCAGGGAAAAAAGGTTATCCGAAGTTTAAGAAAAACTGCCGCTCAGTTGAATACAAGACTAGCGGCTGGAAGCTTTCTGAAACTCGCAAGCAAATAACCTTCACGGACAAGAAAGGAATCGGCAAGCTTAAGCTCAAAGGAACTTATGACTTAAACTTCTATCAACTTGGGTCAATCAAGCGGGTAAGATTAGTCCGCCGTGCTGATGGTTACTACGTTCAATTCTTGGTCAATGCTGAGAACAGAGTAGAAATTCAGCCAACAGGGAAAGCCATTGGGTTAGATGTAGGACTTAAAGAGTTCTATACCGATAGTAATGGCTATAAAGAGCCAGTTCCCCAGTTTTATCGAAAAGGAGAAAAACGTCTAAGCTTCTTTCAGAGAAGAGTTTCACGCAAGGAGAAAGGCTCAACCAACCGAAAAAAAGCCATTAATAAGCTAGGGCGATTTCACCTCAAAATAAGTAGGCAGCGTGAAGAACATGCCAAGAGAGTGGCACGTTGCGTAATCCAATCTAACGATTGGGTTGCCTATGAAGATTTGAGTATAAAAAATCTAGTCAAGAATCACTGTTTAGCTAAGTCGATTAATGATGCAGGTTGGTATCAGTTCAGAAAGTGGTTAGAGTATTTCGGAGTTAAGTTTGGCAAAATAACTATTGCAGTTAATCCGGCTTACACTTCTCAAAAATGCTCTAGCTGTAGCGCAGTGGTCAAGAAGTCTCTATCCACTAGAACTCATGTTTGTCGGTGTGGATGTATTTTAGATCGGGACTGGAACGCTGCTATTAATATTCTGAAATTAGCATTGAGTACGGCAGGGCATGTCGGAACTCGGATCTTAGATCCAAACGCTTTGGGAGATTTAGCCTCTACCTTGATTGGAGAAATCCTGTCAAGGCAAGCTGAGTTGATGAGCAAAGAATCCCCGCACTTGTAGGGCGGGGAGTGTCAATGCTTCTACATTAGGCATACGCCGCATCAGAGACACACAGGGAAGACTCAGGCGATCGCAAAGCTGGGGCAAGTCTATCAAATTAAAGCCACCAAAACCAATACCATCCAGCAGCAAAACATGGAGTTGGGGTAAGAACTTCCGCCCCACTAATAACTGAACAATCCTATCCGTCGCATCCCAGCCATCTCGTTCCACTTCTCCCCAAACCATCCCCTCAAAGCGCGTTCCCGCACAAACCACTCCCGCAATGGACACTTTGGCGCTTGCATGACGAGAAAACGGTGCGTCGTCAAAGCCAATGACGCGAATGACGCGATTGAGTCGCACAAGATCATCAAGTTCCATAGAGTGCCATTGAGCCAACCAATATCAATGTTAAGGTACTGATATTAGTTCAATGACATAAGACGAATCACAAAGGACAAAGGACAGAAAACAAATAGATACCAAACCCGCTTAAAGAACCCCCTTTTAAACTTTGGGACTTTTTCCATCGACTCCTGGAAGCCTTCTGCCTTCTGCCTTCTGTCCTCTGCCTTCTCATGCTATGACCAAAGACCCCGCTTGCCATTCGGCATAATTGTTGCCCAATTCGTTTTAGCTAAAGCTAACTGTTCCTCCGTAATTTTGGCATTGGCAAGATTCGCGCCACAGAGATTTGCCCCCTTAAGATTGGCATGATTCAGATAAGCAAAACTTAAATCTGCCCCGCGTAAATCTGCCCCCTCTAAATCCGAATTGCTCAAATAAGCCCGTCCTAAATTGGCATCTCGCAAATTTGCCCGAGTTAAGCTTGCCTGACCAAAATCAGCACTGGATAAATCAGCACCTTGTAAATTAATGCGAGTTAACTTGGACTGGTAAAAAATCCCGCCAGATAAATCCGATTTTTGTAAATCCAACCCACTTAAATCATGGGACGCAAAATCTCTCCGACCTTTCATATATGCTGTTAACACACCATTAGCATCAAGTTTTTTGGGTCTACTGGTAGCAAAACTTTGGCTCGATGGTACATTCCCCATATTAACTTCTGTCACTGACCTCGATATAAATTGACTGCGGGGATTACCATTACCCATGGTGTTGGGAGAACCCGGACGACTACGTTCTCGTCGTTCACGACGCCTACGAATCGCCGCCGCTAACTTCTGGGTCGCCGATGAAGGAGAGGAAGGAGAACTGGGCGAGTCTACCTCTTGAACTTCGGTGGAATTGCCATTTGTATTTGTATTCGATAGCCCAGAGGTCGGCATTGCCATTCCTTGAACCAAACTATCAAAATAAGGTTCTAAGTCTAGCGCTCTGAGAATCTCTTCTGCCGTTTGATAGCGATGACGAACAGAAGCCTCCAGCATTTTTTTCAACACATTCGCAAAATGATCGCTGACTTGCACAGATTTACGCCAGACCATTTCACCAGTTGAGGGATTGTAATCTAAATCTTTTGGCGATTTTCCGGTGAGTAAATATACGCTAGTTACGCCGAGAGCATAAATGTCACTGGCATAAACGGGTCGCAATGCCATTTGTTCCGGCGGAGCAAAACCGGGAGTCCCAATGGCAAAATTTGTCAAGGCGGTTTGATCAGAGGTATTGGCAACGGCGGCTTGGTTGACTTCATCTTTAACCGCACCAAAGTCAATCAAGACCAGTTTTCGGTCTTGCTCTCGTCGAATTAAATTAGCCGGTTTGATATCCCGGTGGATCACCTCTTGGCTATGGATATATTTAATCAGGGGGAGAACTTCACTCAGAAATTGCTTGACCCCGGCTTCTGAGAGGGGACCACATTGTTTAATTTCTTGCTGTAACGTGAGTCCACTAATATACTCCTGTACCAAATAAAACTGCTGATTGTCTTGAAAAAAATCCAACAGTCGGGGCACTTGAGGATGATTGCCAATCTTGCCGAGGGTTCTGGCTTCTCGCTCAAATAGCTTTTGAGCCATTTCCAGAACCTGTGATGTGGTTGTTGCGGGACGAAGTTGTTTAATGACGCAACTGGGATTGCCAGGAAGAGACTCATCTCTGGCTAAAAACGTAGCGCCAAATCCGCCTTGACCTAGGGTTTTTAGCACACGATAGCGATTTCGCAACATAATAGGATGACCACACGCCTGACAGCTAGTGACGTGCAGCGGATTTTTGGGCTGAGGACAGTCAGGATTTAGGCAGTAGCTCATTCAGCATCACCAATGGGGCGTTTGTCCGGGCTAGGACGAAAGCTTTCTCAATTGTGATCGAAGCACCCGGCTTATCTATTAAGATCTATAGTTGACTTTAGTGGGAAACGCACCGCCGAATGCACCCTCGCTTTGGTAAGCCTTGGTAAGCAATCTTATCTATCTACAGGATATCTTAATTTACCCTGTCGTTTAGGCACAGATGCCCAAATAACGCATTGATTTGAGTCTTTTTTGGATAAAGTCTTGATAAAGATTGTCCTCTGTTTGTGAAGAATTGGTAAAGTGTGGCAAGCCGGGGGAGCATGTAGAGACGTAGCATGCTACGTCTGGGAGCTGAGGGAGCTGGGGGAGCTGGGGAAGCTGAGGGAGATGAGGGAGATGAGGGAGATGGGGGAGCTGGGGGAGCTGGGGGAGCTGGGGAAGATGAGGGAGATGAGGGAGATGGGGAAGATGGGGGAGATGGGGAAGATGGGGAAGATGGGGGAGATGGGGAAGCTGAGGACGAATGACAAATGACCAATGACCAATGACCAATGACCAATGACCAATGACCAATGACCAATGACCAATGACGAATAACAAATCGGGTATAGTGAGATCAACAGTCGCGGAACTGCATCTAAGCTGAGGTCGGTAAAAGCAAGAAATTAATGCGTATCTCTTTAAATTGGCTGCGGGAACTGGTGGATGTGACCCTAGCTCCCCAAGAAATTGCGGAAATTCTCACCAATGCTGGATTTGAGGTCGAGGATATTGAGGATCAGCGGCAGTTAGCCGATGGCGTAGTTGTGGGGAAGGTTCTGGATGTGCAACCCCACCCTAATGCCGATAAGCTGAGAGTCACTAAAGTGGATATTGGAGACGCCAATGATCCAGTCACCATTGTCTGTGGCGCAGCTAATGTCCGGGCAGAGGCTTATGTCCCTGTAGCAACGGTAGGCACTTACCTGCCAACGGTTGATTTGAAAATTCGCTCCTCCAAACTGCGGGGGGTACGTTCTGAGGGGATGATTTGTTCCTTGGCAGAAGTTGGCTTGGAAAAAGAGTCGGATGGGATTCACATTTTTGAGGCACAGACGCTACAAGTGGGGAGTGATGCTCGTCCTCTCCTGGGACTTACGGATGTGATCCTGGATTTGACGGCAACAGCGAATCGGGCGGATGCGTTGAGTATGGTTGGGGTGGCTCGCGAAGTGGCTGCTTTGACGGGTGCATCCTTGAGCTTGCCGAAAACGCCGGAGTTGACGATTCCTCAAGGCACTGGTGGGTTGACGTTGAAAATTTCCGACCCGAAAGCTTGTCCTGCTTATATCGGTACAGTTATTGAAGGCGTGAAAATTCAACCATCGCCAACCTGGTTAAAACAGCGTTTACAAGCCGCTGGTGTACGACCGATTAATAATGTTGTAGATATTACCAACTATATCCTGTTGGAATGGGGTCAGCCTCTCCACGCCTTTGATCGCGATCGCTTACAACAAGTAGCAGGTGACAAATCCTTAACCATCGGGGTTCGCTTTGCTAAGGGCGAGGAATCATTAACCACTTTAGATGGTCAATCCCGCACCCTTCATTCCCAAACTCTGTTAATTACTGCCAATGATCGCCCCGTGGCGCTGGGAGGTGTGATGGGGGGAGAGGAAACCGAAGTCCATGAGGGAACAGAGAATCTAGTTCTCGAAGCCGCCCTGTTTGAACCCGTTGCCATTCGTCGTTCCGCCCGCTCTCAAGGCTTACGCACGGAGGCATCCACCCGTTACGAACGGGGCGTCAATCAAGCGGAATTAGGGATTGCGGCGAAACGAGCGATCGCGTTAATTCAAGAACTCGCCCAGGGTAAGCCGATTGTCCAAGAAGTAGCCGATACCCGCCCTGATCCAGACAGTTGGGTGCGCTCGATTGAATTACGCCTAGAACGGGTGAATCAGGTACTCGGTCCAGTGGATTTGGGTGATGAGATTGGTGACATTCAGCCTGAGGATGTTGAACGCATTCTCACGGCGTTGGGATGTCAACTTCAGTCCGTAGAATCCGACGAGGCGGTGAAATGGATCGTTACCGTTCCCCCCTACCGCTACCGAGACTTAGAACGGGAAATCGATCTGATTGAAGAAGTTGCCCGTCTCTACGGCTATGATAAGTTTTGTGAAGATTTACCCCCGAAAACTGAACCCGGTTATCTATCGATTGACCAGGTTTTAATCCGCAAGATTCGGGAAGCGTTCCGGGCGGCGGGATTAACGGAATTGCTGCAATATTCCCTAGTGAAACCGGAAGAAAAAGGAGAACAAATTAGCCTGTCAAATCCCCTATTTGTGGAATATTCCGCCCTGCGGACTGACTTACTCTCAGGATTAATCGAAGTCGCCCAGTACAACCTCGAACAAGGGAATGGGGTATTGAATGGGTTTGAAATCGGGCGAATTTTCTGGCGCGACGAAGACGGATTTGCTGAGGGCGATCGCGTGGCGGGAATTTTGGGCGGTGATCCCAGTCAGGGGAAATGGACTAGAGGCGGACAAGATGCACCGATGAGTTGGTATGAGGCAAAGGGAATCATCGAAAGCGTCTTTGAACGCTTAGGGTTAACTGTGGAATATCAACCCGATCACCAGGATTCGCGCCTGCATCCAGGGCGTACCGCTTCCTTATGGATACAAGGCGATCGCTTGGGCAGATTCGGGCAACTGCATCCCCAGCTTCGCGCCGAATTGAGTTTACCGGATCAAGTTTATGGGTTTGAATTAGACTTGGATGTCATGTTAAATGCCCTTGCCCAAGATGAAAAATTGACACCAAGATTTTCGGTTTATTCCACATTCCCAGCCGCAGACAGAGATATTGCCTTTTTTGTCGCCGATACGGTTTCCGTCGCCGACATTCAACGCACCACCCAACAAGCCGCCGGAACCTTATTGGAATCGGTGCAATTATTCGATGAATATCGCGGGGAACGAGTGCCAGAAGGACAGCGCAGTCTGGCTTTCAGGTTAATTTATCGCGCAGGCGATCGCACGCTGAAGGACAAAGAAGTGGAATCTGCCCACCAGAAGGTTCGAGACGCCTTATTAGAAAAATTTGGCGTTAGCCTGAGAAGTTAAGTGTCTTATGTCATTTGTCCTTTGTCATTTGTTAACAGTTGACTTGTTATGCCCAAATACGTAATGTGGGGAAGCTATTGTGAGGACGTATTAGAAAAACGCGCTCCTCATCGTCAAGCGCATCTGGATGGTTTAACTCAACAAAAAGAATCCGGAGTGTTAGTTACGATTGGTCCAACCAAAGATTTAACCAAAGTGTTTGGTATTTATGACGCTGAAGATGAAGCCACCGTGCGCCAATTGATTGAGGCTGATCCCTATTGGCAAAATGGGATTTGGACAGAGTACGACGTGAAAGAATGGATTCAGGCATTTTAGGGTAGCAGCGACATGAGTCCAGAAAACCACTAAAATCTTTTACAGCAGTTTCTGCTAAGATTTTCCATTGTTCTATCGGATTAAAATTGACATCCTCACCGCCCTATAAGTGTGGCGATTCCTCACTAAGTAGTCGGACAAAAGAAAACAGTACTGTATTAAGTTCTGTAAATCGCCCTCAAACCCTTACTGTTCCCTGTTAAGAGTTCCCTGTTCCCTAATCTCAACCGTTAACTTTAATTGTGTCCCCCACTTACATCACCTTTAAAAGGATGATCGCTGAATGAAGATCAGGGGGGGTAAGAACTACAAGATTTCAGATTAAAACTTAGTTTATGCGCTTTCCTTAGCAGGTTCCATGCCTCAACCCACAAGTTTCAGGACATAAGGTTGTATCAAGATCGCTTTGCTTTACATTTGTTCATGGGATAGGGACTTCATCTGCAATCCATGGAAAGCTGAACAAAAAAATGACAAACTTGACCAGAGTAAGCAACAACTCGCCTAAACTCATTATTGGGGAGATTAAGCAAATTCTGGTAGAGGTTAGAGAACACCCTCAATTCTACCCCAAACCAAGGGAGTGAGTCTGTCTTATGGCTTTCTCTCTAGCAGAGGGGGAAATCGTACAGGAATTTGAGTGCAGGTGCATTGAATGGATAGAGGTATAAATGAGCGATCGCAACAAGTCCTACGAACAACTCATGGCGGAAGTGGCATCCCTACGCCGACAAGTGATTAAACTGAAAATGACTAAAATGGCGTTTGATGCCCAACATCAGCTCATGAGAACCTTTGCCACAACCTTGCAAGCGGCGAAGGGGACACTGATGGTTAGAGCCATGTTGCAACAAATTGTGACAATTGGCACTAAGCTAACTCGGGCGGAATCCAGTAGTTTGTTCTTACTTGATACCAATGGCGTTGTCACCGAAAGTATTCTAGCTCGTGGTGCGACGCTACGAGGACAAAAGCAACGGCTGATTGGTCAAGTGTTGGATAAAGGTCTAGCGGGTTGGGTCTATCGTCACCGCAAACTGGGACTCATTACTGATACGATCGAGGACGAGCGTTGGTTGACCTTACCCAATCAACCTTACACCGTTCGCTCCGCCCTTGGCGTTCCGATTTTAATGGGTAAAGAAGTCTTAGGAATTCTCACATTAACCCACTCAAAAGCCGGACATTTTAGTCCGGAAGCGGCTCATCTAATGCAAATCACAGCAGAATCTATGGCATTGGTGCTTGACAATGCTCGACTCTATCATGAACGTCAGCAGCAAGAATTAGACTTAGAATTAAAGCAGGCTCAACAGAAAACAACTGCTCAATCTCGTCAAAGTGTAACTCAACCCTTCAGCGAGAAAGAATTTTCCCGAATTGGCATGTATATCCTGTTTGGAGAAGGGAATTTTCTATACGTCAATCCTAGATTAGCCGAAACTTTTGGCTATACTTTTGGAGAACTGATCTCCTTAGAATCTGTTCTTGAACTCGTATGCCTAGACAATCGTAAGTTTGTTGAACAACAAATCTATAGCTGCATTCAGGGTCAAAGTAAAAATCTGTACTGTCGATTCAAAGGACAGCGTAAAGATAGGAGTTTGATTAATGTGGAAGTTTACGGAAACCGAACTAAACTTTACGGTCGGTTTGTTATCATCGGGGCACTCCGCGTAATTTGACGCTAATAAAAAATCGCTATAGGTTAAAATCATCTATGTAAATCCAGCCTCAAATCATCCCTAACTCCAGCTTTATGGTTGTTTAAAAAAATAATAACACTTTAATAGTTGAATAAATCATGACTCAACCTCAAGCCATAAAAATTTTGCTCGAATCAGTGGCTGCTGGCGAAACAAGTCCGGCAGTTGCTTTAGATAAACTGAAACATTTTCCCTTTGAGTCCGTTAGTAACTTTGCTAAAGTTGACCATCATCGCACCTTGAGAACAGGTTTTCCAGAGGTAATATGGGGTTTAGGTAAAACACCTGACCAAATTGCTCAAATTATGGCAGCAATGCGACAACGTAATTCAGTGGTGATGGCAACTCGCATTGATCCTGATGTGTTTGCCCAACTCCAAGTTACAGTCCCCGATATCCACTATTATCCCACTGCCCGGATTTGTGCGATCGCGCCCGAAACTATTCCATCCAATTTTCCAGGAACGATAGGAATTATTTGTGCGGGAACCTCTGACTTATGGGTTGCTGAAGAAGCAGCAGTTACGGCTCAACTGTGTGGGTTTCAGGTACAGCGTCTTTGGGATGTGGGTGTAGCGGGACTCCACCGCTTGCTGAGTCATCAACAGGTCATTGCTGAAGCCAATGTGCTGATTGTCGTAGCCGGGATGGAAGGAGCGTTACCTAGTGTTGTAGCAGGTTTAGCTGATTCTCCAGTTATTGCAGTTCCTACAAGTATCGGCTATGGTGCCAGTTTTGGTGGACTTGCTCCTCTTTTAACTATGCTTAATTCATGTGCGCCGGGAGTGGGTGTGGTGAATATTGATAATGGTTTTGGGGCGGCAATTCTAGCAGGTCAAATTCTGCGGACGACGCAGAAGTTATTGAGGGAATAGGGAATGAGGAACAGGGAATAGGGAACACCTCGATTTACCTCGATGGTCAGTGAGCCTGGTCGAACTGCGCTCGGTAACACGCTCGGTGTGTCACAGGGAACAAAAAAATGCGTTTACTGTTACAATCAAGATTTTGAGTAAAAACTTGCACCAATAAACCGAAATCTTAATTAAAGGAAATTTCCAACCAATTCCTTGATCACAAAAGTTTAGCTTATCCTAATTGAAGTCTTGAATAGGTTTTCCAAAATAGAGTTTGATGGTAGGTTATCCTGGTTGGTAGAGGCATCGCTACCAGAGCCTAACTTTGACATTAATGTCATCAACCCATACCCTGTGATCTGTTCCCACACCGGATAAACTCTGATGGATGCCATCACTATAGTATTATTGATTAGCGGCTTTGTTTTGTTGATCGCCGGAGCCGAAATTCTGGTACGGGGAGCATCCCAATTAGCTGTAGCGGCTGGACTTTCACCCCTAGTTGTGGGATTAACGGTTGTTGCCTATGGCACCAGCGCTCCGGAATTAGCCGTATCTGTACAGTCTAGCTACGCCGGACAAGCAGATATTGCCATTGGTAACGTTGTTGGCAGCAACATTGCCAATATTTTGCTGATTCTAGGCAGTTCCGCCGCCGTTGCCCCGCTGATTGTCTCGCGACAGTTGGTGCGACTTGATGCGCCTGTCATGACTGGAGTATCCTTCCTGGTGTGGTTAATGGGGTGGGATGGTAAACTGAGTCGGGGAGATGGGATTTTCTTGGTTATGGGAGCGATCGCTTACACTCTATTTACCCTTTACCAAGGACGTCGAGAAAGCCAAGCCCAGGAAAGTTCTTCAGAAAGCAGTAATCACCGCTCTCGCCGAGGAATCTATCCAATCTTACTCAACCTCGGACTAATTATTGGTGGTATAGGCTTGTTGGTACTGGGATCAAACAACCTGATTCAAGGTTCTGTCGATATCGCCCAAGCCCTTGGGGTCAGTGAATTAATTATCGGCTTAACCATTGTTGCAGCCGGAACTTCGCTACCCGAAATTGCCACGTCCATTGCAGCGGGTATTCGAGGTGAACGGGATATTGCCGTTGGGAATGCCGTTGGCAGTAATATTTTTAATCTCCTATTGGTGTTGGGAGTGTGTAGTGTTGTTGCCCCTGATGGCATCGCTGTATCCATGCCTGCTACAAATTTTGACATTCCGGTCATGATTGCTGTCGCTGTCGCTTGCCTGCCAATTTTCTTTACGGGCTATCGTATTGCTCGCTGGGAAGGAATTCTGTTTCTGGCATACTATGTTGCTTATACGATGTATTTGTTTCTCAACGCCACTGAACATGATGCGTTAGAAGAATTTAGCGCGATCATGCTCCTATTTGTGATGCCGTTGACTCTCATAACACTGCTTATTCTGGCGATTCGTTCCTTCCGCAAAACTTGATACTTAACGGGAGAAGTGTTGAGTGTTGACCCTTCACGACCTTCGAGGACATAGTTTTGCTGATCTCCTCTGCTCCCAGACGTAGCATGCTACGTCTCTACTTCCCCAGCTCTGCCGCACTGCACTAGCTGCGCCAATCTGGGAATTTACCCTGAAGACAAGCGGCGATTTCCGGTGTCCACTGTTCTTCTAAAGTCATTAGCCATGCCTCGAACTTATCATCTGTAGCTAAGTGTACAGTCTGGTATTGTAATTTAAGCAAGGCTTTTTGATTTTGGGTCAATTTGGAGGATTGGAATTGATGCAATTGTGAAGACATAACTTGAATCGAACTTAATCAACCGTTATGTCAATTGTCATCCGCTACAATGCTGATCGTAAACAGCAATTTCACGGATTTGTCAATAACTTTTAGGCAGGAGTTTAACACGTTGTCGATAGGTAAAATCTCGGAATCGGTTCAACTTCATGTTTATTGCCAAGGTCAAGGCTTTCCAATTCTCTGCCTGCACGGTCATCCGGGATCGGGGCGTTGTATGTCGGTTTTTACTGACCACCTATCTCAACGATTCCAAACCTTGTCTCCTGACTTGCGAGGATATGGTCGCAGTCGTACCTTAGAAGCGTTTCAGATGAGCGACCACCTAATAGATTTGGAGAATTTACTTAACCGTTTCCAGATCAATCGTTGTTTAGTTCTCGGCTGGTCTTTAGGTGGGATTCTCGCCATGGAATTAGCACTAAGGCTACCTGAGAGAGTGAGGGGTTTAATTTTAATCGCCACAGCCGCACGACCTAGAGGAAATCATCCTGCGATCGCATGGCAGGATAATCTCTATACTGGGATCGCCTCTATCTTGAATCGTGTCTCTCCAGGATGGCGGTGGAACATTGAAACCTTTGGCAAGCGATCGCTCTACCGCTATCTCATCCAAAACCATAGTGCCACAGCTTATCAGTATTTGGCAGAGAAAGCCTTAGTCGCCTATCTGCAAACCTCTAAGGCGGCGACTGATGCCCTTAACCAAGCATTGAAAGCGAGATACAATAGACTGGCTGACCTAGAACAAATTCAATGTCCCTGTCTGGTATTAGCGGGAGAAGCGGATCGCCACATTACCGCTCAATCGAGTCAAGAAACGGCTCAACACCTACAAGAATCTGAGTGGCGTTGTTATCCTCATACGGCTCACCTGTTTCCGTGGGAAATTCCCAATCAGGTACTCCGTGATATTGATGATTGGATTCAACGCCACCCTCAAGTTGTTGATCTCAAGGGGTGAAAAGAACGTTAATTTTTTCTCCCCCAGCTCCCAGACGTGCCATGGCACGTCTCTACATTGCTCCCCCTGCTTCATCGTATCTACGAAGCTGCTCAAGTATTTTTACGCCCGCTGCACTAGGAAAGGTTGCCACTGAACACGGGTATTTTCGCGCTAACCTTGAATTCTTCTGATTCTTCATCAAAAATTGTCAGGTTAGTCGGTTTGCAGCGCATGATAGTTACAGAAATCCCTTGAGCGCCTTCATTTTCTAGATCTTCAATATATCCCCCTTGAGCGGATTCGGCTTCCTGTTTGCTGGAGAATGGACCGAAATAGTAAGTGCATTGGGGATCATCTGTGACGATTTCTACCCAAAATGCCAAGCCTAAAAATTGGAGACTGTTGATCAAAACTTCTTTCATGTTCATTACCTACGTCGATGAGATGCTATGTGGTCTTGTTAATTTCCAGTTGTTTACATTTTGTTATACTACTTTACGTTTCCTTTTTCCAAGAATTTTTGCTGAGATCATCAAGATACAGGGGATTGACCCAACGCTGACGATAAGTTTCATACAACGTCATGGCGGCGGCAACAGAAGCGTTGAGGCTAGGAGTCTTGCCATACAAGGGAATCGAAACCAACACATCACAGCAGCGTTGAGTCAAGAGGCTTAGACCACTACCTTCTGAACCAATAACTAATACTATCGAACCGCTTAAGTCAACGGTGTGTAGTAGTTTACCAGCGTCAGCACAAGTCCCATAAATCCAAAACCCAGCGGTTTTCAGTTCCTCTAAGGCACGACTTAGATTGACCACTCTGGCAATGGGCAGGGTTTCTAATGCGCCGGCTGCTACTTTCATGACGGTGGAAGTAACGCCTACGGCTCGTCGTTGGGGAATCACTAAACCTTGAGCGCCCAAGGCTTCCGCAGTACGAATAATAGCACCTAAATTGTGGGGATCAGTAATCCCATCACAAACGACGATCACAGGGTATTGGCTAGTGGATTTGGCAGCTTCAATTAAATCCCCTAATTCTTGGTAAGAGTAAGGTGCTACTTGAGCCGCCACACCTTGATGATTAGCTCCTTGAGTAACTTGGTTGAGGCGTCGCGAATCGACTTCATCAATCACTGTACCATTGGCTTTAGCTTGCAGTAGTAACGAGTGAAAGCGGTGATCGTAGCGTAACTGCGGTAGAATCCACACCCGATTAAGCTGACGTTGATTTTCCAGTGCGGCTAGGACAGGGTGACGTCCATAGAGTAAGTCAACATCTTCTGACAAAGTGGACTCAGATTCCGTTGGTTCTGGCGGCGACGGTTGGGGATCGGAACGACGTTTTAGAACAGGTTTATCCGGGGAGCGTTGATCCCTGGAGAATTTACCTTTACCTTTAGAGGAGGGACGGCGTTGGTCACGTTGAAACTTCCCTCGCTTTGGCTTGCTAGAGGTGTGAGAGCGGCGATCTTGATTAGCCATAATATAATATTTAGGAAAATTTAAAGTTTGCGGTGGGGATCGTCATTTGTCTTATGTCATTTGTCATACTCGCTTCCCGAAAAGATGCAAGCTCCAGTCAGCCTTTTTAGAGTTTCTTCCTGTTCCCTGTGACACACCGAGCGTGTTACCGAGCGCAGTTCGATCAAGCTCACTGACCATCGAGGTAAGTCGAGGTGTTCCCTGTTAACTGTTCCCTGTTCATCGTATTCGCGTGAGACTCCACCCTCAGCGAAGCAGGGTGGAGAGGAATAGCGGTCAAATCGACCCTTTCAATAAGGGGAGATTTGACAGTCCAGGTGAAGGCACGACGATTAATCCCGTGCTTCGCTGCAACAACTGGACTTTTTTGGCACTAAATTGCCCAAGTCGTTTCCAGTTAATATCGCTAACTGAAACTTGTTTCTCGGTGTCTCCAGAACACCAGCCGACGTAAGTTTTTCCAGCTTTTTCGGCTATAACTTTGTCGCCTTTCCTAAACCCATGGCGGGTAACTGTGCCGCCATACTTGCGCCGTTTACCCCCTTTGGATGGAACACACAAATGTAATTGTCTACGGTTGATTGGTGGTCTACGGATTATGGCAAATGGTGCTGGGGTAACTTCGACACTGCCTTGCCAGTCACCATGCTTGGCATTATCAGAGTGCCATTCCTGCCATCGGGTAAACTCAAACGCGGCTAAGGTTACACCATCAACGGCGTGTGTGGCTGGTGTAACCTTAGCCTTGTTTTTCTTGTCCTTGGCTAACCCTAACCACTGCCTAAGCTGACTGGTTCCATTGCCATCCCGTTGCCACCCTTGGTGAGTTGTTACTGGGGCTAATTCACGCAGCCAGTTAAGCATTTGTTTTTGACCCACCATGACTGGAGAAAACCCAACACCAGACTTTGCCGACTTGCGCCCACTGGTTCTATCGACATCCGCCATGACTAACTCATAG
Organism: Coleofasciculus sp. B1-GNL1-01; assembly: GCF_040220235.1. NCBI lineage: Bacteria > Bacillati > Cyanobacteriota > Cyanophyceae > Coleofasciculales > Coleofasciculaceae > Coleofasciculus > Coleofasciculus sp. B1-GNL1-01. The sequence continues at coordinate 136,029 of NZ_JAVJTO010000071.1, read as the reverse complement.
TAAATGGCGCTAATCGGGAACAGTTGAAACAACTCGTTAACTACCCGTAGCTCTAGCTGTCTGTTGGCTCGAATTGACGGCGGTAGTTTGCCTTGTCTGCGATTGTCAAACCGAACTTGACGGTGACAACGTTGGTCATAAGGTAGCCTCCGGTTAATCCGCCTTCTCCGTCTGGCTCGACGCATGACTCGCCGTAGCTCCATCCGTTCTTTAACCGTCTTAAATGGTAGAACCAGGTGTCCCATCCAAAGAGTAAAGAGGTTTGATTGAACCCCAATCCCTGAATAGTGTTTACCTGGATCTATACCAACGGCTATAGGTTGGGTATTTTCTTCCGTTTCAAAGGTCAACTGAATGGCAAAACATTCTAAGTCGTTGTGTGCAATTTTGGCTTTACCATCTCTCAGCCAACGCCTAGCGCGGCTGGGTTTTGTAGGCATTAACGGTTTACCTGATTTGGATAAAACTGGTACTCGTAACATGGTGATAAACCTCCGAGTAAAAGTGCGTAGTCCCTTCCTGCCATCTCGGTCAAGATGTCTTGGCTTAACAACAACCCAACAAAAGGTTTTAGAGATGCCCTGAACTAGGGAAGTATCCAGGTGTCTGTACCAGACCGAGACTCTGTGCAGTATTCAACGTTTAATGACGTTTGCCCGTCAATCTCCACGCTCTACGTTAGTAGCGTGGGGTTGTTGAATCAGGGGAATCGAGTTCCAAATACGCCAATAACTGAGTCAGGCGTTGGGGATCAGTCAGATAAAGATATCCCAGTAATGTTTCTAAGCTGGTGGCTTGTTGATAGATTTTGCGATTAAGGCGTCGTGACGTTCCAGTCGCCGCATTCCGTCCACGTCGCAATAGTGCCAATTCAGGTTCAGTTAGATAAGGTTCGAGCGATCGCAGGCTATTCGCTTGACTTTCGGCGCGGACTTGAGCCACGACTTGATCATGATAATCACATAAACGTTTAGGGGGGAGTAAATAGTGACTGCGGATATAGAGTTCATACACAGCATCTCCCAGATAAGCCAACGCCGCTGGTGAGATCTGTTGGATTTGGCATTGGGGATCGGTAGCAGCATTCAATTGCCGAAATCGGGCTTCTGTCCCAGAAAGGGTTGAGTTATTATCTACGCTGTTTGCCGTCTCTTCCTGCTGCTCCATAAAACTCGGACGAAATGAAGGGCAGTTTAAATGCCCGCCCCTATTTTATCGTAAAAGGCATAGACCAAATAACGGGAAATCCCCTGCCAGACTGTCAGGGGATAAGTGCCACAGTTTTCTTGGTCAATTATTTTTTGACGTTCTCCAAGGCTTCGTCAACCGATGGTTGAAGTGAGAGAAATTTTTCTAGACGCACTAGCTTCACCGTTTGAGTCACACGGGCATTGGTGACAATTTGCAATTTTCCCTCAGCGGTTTGAGCCTTTTTAGCGATACGCACTAAAGCGCCTAAGCCCGAACTATCTACAAAATCGATCTTGGAGAGATCCAAAATAATATTTTTCGGTCCCTCATCGACACATTTACCAATCACCTTCCCAAACGTTGGTTCTGAGAAGGCATCTAACAATCCAGTTAGACGGAAAAGTTGATAATTGCTTTTGACCTCACGAGTCCCTCTTAAGCTGACTGTTAGGTTGAGTTGCTCAGGAATAACACCCTCCTAGCTGTATTTAACTAAACGATTCAACATGGGTTGGTGATTTACCAGCGATTAAGCTATTCGATAGTATAGCGAGAAGTTTACGGATCATCCACATAGAGCGTGGTGGGCATGGAAATAACCCACCTTCTACCCCTTGCCTTCTACCTTCTGCAAGTAGGGGCTTCAAGTAGGGGTTTTGTGCGATCGCATGGATTCGACAAACCGATCAAACAAGTAGTCGGCATCATGAGGACCCGGACTCGCTTCTGGATGGTATTGCACCGAGAAAAATGGTAGCGTCTTATGACGCAATCCTGCCACAGTTCGGTCATTCAGGTTGAGGTGCGTAATTTCCACATCCGCCCCTAAGGACTCAGAATTGATGGCAAATCCATGATTTTGGCTAGTAATTTCTACCCGTTGCTTTAACCCAGCCGGGTGATTTAACCCACGATGTCCAAATTTTAGCTTAAAGGTTTCAGCACCCATAGAAAGACCCAATATCTGGTGTCCCATGCAGATGCCAAACAGGGGTTTTTCCTGTGCTAACAAGGCTTTGGTCGTTTCAATCCCGTCCCTAACGGCTGCTGGATCACCAGGTCCGTTGGAGAGGAAAATACCATCGGGGTTGTACTTGAGAATGTCTTCCGGGGACGTATCCGCTGGTACCACGATCACGCGACAACCATAGCTGGCTAAACGCCGCAGAATATTGCGTTTGATGCCAAAATCGATCGCCACCACGGTTAAGGGTTCACCCGCTGTCGATTCTGCCGAGGGACGAAACTCCCAATGATTATCGGTGGTTTCAGACCACTCGTAAACCGCTTTGGTGGTCACTTCCTGCACCAGATTTAACCCTGCCATATTCGGCGCGGCTTGCACTTTTTGTAGCAATTTGCCGGGATCAAGAATTTCTGTGGAAATACCACCATTCATCGCCCCGGTTGAGCGCAGTTTGCGAGTCAGCGCCCTGGTATCAATCCCGTAAATTCCGGGAATCTTGTGTTCCTTGAGGTAGTCGGGTAAAGATTGGGTTGAGCGCCAATTACTGGGACGCCAACAAATGTTCCGGGCGATCGCACCCCTGATCTGAGGATGGGTTGATTCTTCATCCTCTGGATTAACTCCTGTGTTTCCCAGTTCGGGATAGGTAAACGTGACAATCTGACCACAGTAGCTGGGATCGGTTGCCACTTCTTGATACCCCGTCATGGCGGTGTTAAAGACAACTTCTCCAATCGCCGTACCTGAAGCGCCAAAAGACCAACCCGGGTAGGATGTTCCATCCGCCAGTACCAGAAGCGCTGGTGTAGCTGCTGAAATAGGCATAAGCAGTGTGTTGTTAATGGTTGGTTGATTTTTATTTCTAAGAGTACAATAACTCGAACACTCAACTGAGGCGCTATTATCCCATGGCAATGGAAAAACTGGCGAGGATTTGTGGCAGCGATCGTGAAAATTCCCCCGACTGAATCAGTCTGGGGGAAGGAAGCTATGAGGAAATTTGAAGGGAAATAAGCATTACAGGGGCATCAATTTCACCTAGATGGTTGAAATGCTGACCGCCTTCACCGTAATGCCACCTACACCAAACGGTAATGAATGGATGGAGGTTATTAGAGTGTGACTTTTATAATCGTGGATTGCCTACCGCCTGAGCAAGATCAGTTGTTGTCTGCCTTCGGATCAGCAAAATTGATCTTGATTTTTTAGCCCCCATAAGATAAGTGGTAAAGGCTAAATCATTCGTCATAATAAAAATAAATCGCTCAAGAGCTTTTTGAGCCTATGTTATCTTGCGATCGCGTCGTCATTCTGTTTATTTTTGGCACCTTAGCCTTAACCACAGGGGCTTGTAGCCGTTGGGAGTCCTCAGGGCGTCTGGAGGATTCCTCTCAACCCATTGTTACCTCGACAACGCCCAGGGTTTCCCCTCAACCCTCGACACCTCCGGAATCGGCGGAAACCGAGACACAGCCAACTACCACAGAACTTTATAAACAAGCGCTAGATGCTGCCTATAGTGCGGCAACGATTAGTCAATCGGCTCAATCGGCGGATGATTGGCAGTTAGTGATCAGTCGTTGGCAAGAGGCGATCGCACTTTTAGAATCAGTGTCATCGTCTAGTCCCAACTATGCGATCGCGCAATCGAAAATCGGTGAATATAAACGCAATCTTAACATTGCCCAACAACAAGCCACTAGCCCTCGTCTCCCTGATCCTGAACCCCTAAGTGTCGCCACCAAAACTGTAACGAAATCCCCGGATTCCTCAGACACAGATGAGGCAAATCCGGCGACATCCGAGAACCCGTTACCGGGAAATAGAGAAACTGCCAAAATCGTTAAAGCGCCAATCAAGCAGCGAATTGGTCAAACGCCCGTGATTGAAGTAACCTTTAATGGCGAACAGACCTTTAATATGGTCGTTGATACAGGGGCAAGTGGTACAGTCATTACTCAAGTCATGGCGCAGCGTCTGGGTGTGGTTCCAGAGGGTGAAATTACTGCCGATACAGCCAGTGCTAAGGGTGTTAAATTTGCCATTGGTCAAGTGGACTCTATCGCGGTGGGAGAAGCGGTTCAACAGAATATTAAAGTAGCGATTGGGAGTGCAGATTTAGAGGTAGGATTATTGGGTCAAAACTTCTATAGTCATTATGATGTCGTGATTCGAGAAAATGTTGTCGAATTTCACCACCGTTAAGGACAAACCCCTAGCTTTTGATCTTAATTCCTGCTTCTATCATGTCCACCTTATTGGTATAAAAGTGTTACCTAGTACCCAACAGTTGAGGTAATTTTGTCAGGTCTACATTGCCACCGCTAATAATCACGCCGATTCGCTTTCCGGGTGCGGTGATTTGTCCTTCGAGTAAAGCAGCGGCGGCGAGTGTGCCTGTGGGTTCAACGACAATTTTTAGGCGTTCCCATAAGAAGGTGAGGGTGCGACGAATGGCATCTTCGGAGACAGTGATCATGTCATCGACGTAATTGAGGACTAAGGGAAAGGTAAACTGACCCAAGGATGGGGTACGAGCGCCATCGGCAATGGTATCCGGGTTATGGCATTTATGGAGGGTTTTGCTGTAAAACGAACGGGTAGCATCGTCAGCGCGTTCGGGTTCGACGCCAATCACTCGGCAATTAGGGAATAAGGTTTTGGCGGTAATCGCACAGCCGGAGAGTAAACCACCGCCACCACAACAGACGAGTAAGATATCCAGTTGACCGATTTGTTCAATCAGTTCTTTGGCAACGGTACCTTGTCCGGCGATAATATCAGGGTGGTCGTAGGGTGGGATAATCGTCAGATGTCGTTCGGCGGCTAGTTTTTTGGCGAGTTCCTCTCGGATAGTTTCTGCTGGTTCATAGAGAATCACTTCAGCGCCATAACCACGAGTTGCCGCTAGCTTGACATCTGGGGCATTTTCTGGCATGACAATGGTTGTCGGAATGTTGAGCAATTGACCGGATAGGGCGATCGCTTGGGCGTGGTTGCCGGAAGAATAAGTGATCACACCCTGTTGTTTCTGGGCAGTTGAGAGTTGAGATAGGGCGTTAAATGCACCACGAAATTTAAAGGAACCTGTGCGTTGGAAGTTCTCGCATTTGAAGAAAACCTGAGCTTGGGTACGTTGGTTGACAGTGGTAGAGGTGAGAACAGGTGTAAGATGAGCGTGGGTTCTCAGGCGTTTGGCGGCGGCTTCGATATCGGTATAGATAACAGATAATGATTGGTTTGTCATTCGTCAATAGTCATTATTGATATGGCTCAAAAACTTATAACTAATACAGTTAGCACCAAATCTATAGAAGTGGCGACTCATCCAGAACTTGATCTACTCCTGTGCTGTAGCCGCACTCAAATAAATACGACAACAGCTAAATCTATCAAAACATTAGTTGAGTCAAACATCAACTGGGCGCATTTAATCCAAATGGCTGATAGACAGGGGGTTTTACCCCTCCTGTATCAAAGTCTTAACAGTACCTGTCCCGAAGCTGTTCCTCAGACTCTTCTGAATCAACTACGGCTGCGGTTCCAGACGAACGCTCTATATACTTTATTTCTGAGCGAAAAATTAATCAAACCTTGTCCTTGCTTAAAGGCTTGATGATAAAGGGCTAAATCGCCTAGAGTAAGAATACCTTGGAGAGTTCGATGGATAACAAACCCATAGGCGGCAAACATAATCAATCCAGCCAAGGCTTGAGCGCCTAAATTAGCCGCAGAACGGCGAGTGGCAATGGTAAAGCTTTCGTGGTAGAGTTGCCAACGTAATTGGCGAAATCGTTCGCTAAATAGAGAACCTAAATTAAATAGGCGAATTTCTTTAGCAACTCTATCTCTGGTAAGTAAGGCGCTGTAGTACCCCGCACGGCGTCGGATTGAAGTTTTCTCTCGCTGCCAACGATACATGATTTTGGCGAATTTTAAACGGACTAGCACCGAGGGAATGGCAACGACAAAGAGAACCCCAGCCATTCCCCAGTGAAAGGAGAGTAATAAACCGACAATTGCCAGTAAGGAAATGCTATTTTTACCGATTTGAGTAAGGCGGTCTACAATTTGAGTGGGTCGTGATGGGGCTTCTCGTTGCGCCCGTTGCAGTTTATCGTAGTATTCGGCATCCTCGTAGTGCTCTAAGTCTACTTCAATGGACTTGGCATGGAGAATACCTTCCATAAAGTCAGTGACGCGCTGGGCTTGTAGGGTGCTGACTAAATTGGCGGATGATTCGCACAGAGTCGTTGTCAGGATAACAATACCTGCGATCGCCAGCAATACCATGATTTGACTGAATGCAGCTTCCTGGTTAGGAGTGGTGAGACTAGCAGAAAGGGTATCAACCACTACTTTCGTCAGGTAGAGGGAGGCTAGGGGGAGGATTCCCTGGAGGATAATTAGGGCGACTTTAATCCCGGTTAATCTGGGCGCACTTTGCCAGACTAGGAGGATGGCGCGTTTAAGTTTGGGCATTTGAATAAAGGAGTCAGGAGACAGGAGGGAAGGAGTTAGAAGTTAGGAGAAATTAAAGGTAAACCAACCCGCTAAACGCTTTACTGATTTGATAGTTTGGCAAAAAGCCCATCAATTCGTTTTGTTGGTTGATCGTTTTAGTTGCAATTTTCCTTCCTCAGAAATCTATGGACTAACTTCGCTAATTAAGACGAGCCGTCCTCCTGCCAAGAAATCACCCTGACGTTGTATAAGGTTTCGATCCAAACCTTAGCACCACATCTGGGACTATCAGGACGATACACAACCCGGCATCCTCCGGGTATTTCCACCTCATGTCCATAGACATTCGTATTGCTGGTTTGGGGTGCTTGTTCCTTTGCGCCATTCTGCGGCGCTCTGTCGCACCACTTCTTCACCGTAATCACCGGCTGGTGTTCCTGGTATTTTTGATTGTGTCGAATTCTGTGCGAATTAACGTGAATGATCGTTTTCGCTGGTTTTCTGGGATTGAGCCAACGCGGAGCCGGACCTCTTTTACCTGGCTTAATCAAAGGTTTGCCATTAAATAGAGGCACTAACCACATCTTCCCCGTCTTGTAAGCGCCTTCGACTCTGCCGGCAATGAGCAGGACTCGCAGTCGAGCCGTGGAGATATTTAAAATTTCAGCCGCTTGGGTTGTACCAACAATCATAGTAACTCCTTTGGGTCTGAAACCCTGTCTTTATAAGACAGCTTTACAATTAAATGCTGGTTTTTAAATGGAGATAATCCCAGGAACCAGCAAACCCTGTAATAAGTCCCTTCGCCCACCCAGTCCAAGATGTCTTGGCATTACCCAACGCCTAACCAATTAGGCTTAGATATAGTCCGAACTAGGGAAGTATTCGGAAGTCTGTGCCAGAACTAGGCTCAAACCGAGCTATTCACCGCTTACGTTGTCCAAACTGGCTTGGTCAATCCTTGTCCCTTTTAGGGCAAGGTTGGTGAAAGTAACTATAACGATAGCGTAATAGTTTTGAGTAAGATAATTGCACTCCAGTTTACCAGCCCACAGCCAGGAATACCCGCCACCCGATCGCCAAAGTCAATGAAACATAACAATGGCGCGATCGCATCTGTCCATCATCCACAACCCAAATGGCACAATCACACCCTGGATGGGAGCCGTATTGGGAACTCCTAGATTCATATTGCTGTAAATTCCAGCAACGCTATTTTTCTCCTGACTCCTTCCCTCCTGACTCCTGACTAACCATTGATGCTTTCAATTCTCAAAAAGCCTTCCTGGACAAATTTAGTGGCGAGGTCAATTTTGCCTTCGTCGGTAATTAGTCCGCCGATATCTTTGACGGCGAAGCTTCTATCCTGGAGTAGGGTATTCAGGGAGAGTTCGACAAAGCGGGGGAAATCGAGGGTCTTTTTGTAGAATTTGACATAGATTTTTTCGTCGTCTTTGTCCAGTTTAAATAGGATATTTTCCCGGCGGGATAGGACGGTGTTGAGATTTAGCTTATTGAGTTGAATGGAATCTTTGAAGCGGTTTTGGTCTTCGGAACGTTTGTTACTAATATACTGTTCAGATTTCCGGGTGAGGAGTTCGTCTACGTCTAGGGTATCGATTAATGCTTGCAGGCGTTGGCGAAATTCGGCTTTAAAGTCTTGGTGATGCTGTTCATTCATTAAAGCATTGGGAACGGCGCGTCGGAATTCGGCTTTGTCTTCGGCGATGTCGGCGACTTCTCGGAGGAGTTCAAACCAGTAGTTGGGATGTAATCCCAAGGTAATGTGAACGGAGGCGGTGTCGGTGGTGATGGCGTCGTGGATGAGTCCTCTGGGAATATAGAGTAAGTCACCGGGTTGGAGTTCGACTTCAAATGTGGGTTCTCCGAGTTCGTATTTACCCTTTTGTTTACAGTGGGGTTGTTTTTGGGAGGGAAGTTCTATGGGAGAATGGTATAAACGCCAGCGTTTGGTGCCTGTAGTTTGTAAGATGAAGACATCGTGGTCATCGTAGTGGGGGGCAAATCCTTGGGCGTTGACGGGGGTGATGTAGATGTTGAATTGTAAGCGGATTTGCAGTTCGCGTTCGAGGTCGGCACAATAGTTGATTAGTTTGAGAATTGAGCTATTGCCGGAGTTGATAATTAGGGTATTTCCTTCGTTGAAGAGGACGAAGAGTCTATCGTTATCAGCGGTTGATGAGTTGCGGTGCGACCATTTCCAGGCGGGTAATTCTTCGCCGTTGTTGACGACTCGCAGATGGGAACTGGGTAAGGTTTTGTTTTGGAAAAATAAGTCGATGTCGTCAGTGTTGAGGATGGCGTCGTAGTAGGTTGGGGTATTGCGGGAGAGGTGGAGGTAGTTTTTTTCGTAGTAATGGTGGAAAAAGTCTTCTATGTTGAAAGGGGAGATGAGATTTGCGAATTTAGAATACATACTCGGCAGCTATCATGAATTTTAAGCAAGCTTATTTTTATGTAGGGTGGGCAATATTTAAACTTCTCAAAAACTTGATATTGTTGCTTTACATTGCCCATCCTACAGTAACTTTTACTTGACAACTAAGTTAGTTAATAATTATCAACTATCTCCTAATCAATCTGGAGCATCCCAATTTGGCACGTTGACTCTTGTAAAGGGGCTGAAATCCTTGCCAATTCGTTACTTTTGGTAATGCATTATCCAAAACGGGGTGATCCAAATCAATCTACTTTAGTTTCGTCAATTGCAACCCTATTGGGATCTACTTGTCCTTCATGATCTGATGGTAAATCAACAACTGGAACTTCTGGATCTCCATCTGTATGTGCGTAATTATTGGTGTCGCTTCCCATGCCATCACCGCCGCTTCCACCTGAACCAAGAGTAAACTCTTTCATCGTTCCGTATTTCTTGAGACTTGGTTGCTCATAGAAAAGAGGTTCCATTTTATTTCCTCTGGTTTCATCAATCTTCATCTTAGTCCTCCTTTATTGAACCACTTAACAAGAATCTTCAGACAATTTTTGTTCAAAGAAGATAATATTAGAACATTTTTTTAACAAATAGCTTTAATTTTTTTGTTCGCCTCTCCAAAACCAGATATAGTATATGCGTTATTTTCTACAATCAATCCCCCACCTGAAAATCACCATCATCAATAGCTTTTGCATCATTTGCTATTGCGTCATTATCACTCCCCATGCCATCGCCGCCACTTCCACCTGAACCAAGTGTAAACTCTTTCATCGAGCCGTATTTCTTTAGATTGGGTTGCTTATAAGGCAGGTTCATTTCCTGTTTCTCCATATTTCCTACATCGCTATTCATCTTCTTTCTCCTTAATTTAACTAATCGAACAAAAAACTTGATTTTTGGGTCTATCTTCTCCTAACTCTCCTTCAACCCAACGCACCAACTGCTTCAGCGCCCCAAAATTCTTCGGATTCTCCACCTTCCAAATATCTACATCCCCTGTCAATTGAACGCACTGCTGGAAATGACGCTCAAGGGCAGTTCCTTGCAGAAGATCACTGGGTAAGGGAAAGAAACGTGCTAGGCTAAAAAAAGCATTGGTTCCATCCATTTTGGTAATCTTAAGGTCTGCTCCCTCCTCTAATATAAAGATATGAGTCAGGGGATATGGGTCAACGGGAAAGTTTTCTTTTTGCCGGATAACCCGTTTGCGGGAACCGGGAAAAAGTGGGGGTAATAACGATGGATTATAACCCAATCCCTTGACGGCTGATTGCCAGATTTTTATCTGGGGAAACGCGGGGTAAACCATTGGTTTCCTTGGATTATCGAGGGATATAGCGACCATATCATCAGCGAGTACGGTATAGCCGCATTTGGCAAAAGCAGCAGCCGTGGTAGATTTCCCTGCACCTGGAGTCCCTGCAAAGATAACGACTTGTTCCCCTATTTTTATAGCACTGGCATGGAGTAAAAATAAGCCTCTTTGATAGAGGATTATGCCTAATGCTTCGCTCAAGATGTACAGGTTTAAGAGTTGGGGTTTGATGTTGTTGGAGTAGGTGTCAACAATTAGGGTTTTGCCATCTTTTGCGAGTAGGGTGGCGATTCCTTGCCAGTGCAGGTAGGCTTCTTGAGTGGTGCCACCAAATAGGGCTTCTATTCCTTGACGGTTGATAGAGGTGGGTTCTAAGGGTGGGGGTTTGAGTTTTCCTTTTTGGATGTAAATATCTGCTTTATCTCCTCCTGGTAGTAATTCAGGAAGAGGAAAGTCAGAATGAATATTTAAACCATAGGCTTGGTAGAAAAACATTTAACCCTTATTCGCATTCGCTCTCGTTAATAAATTAAATGCATGACAGCTTATGCCAAGCTAGTCATAGTGAGCGATCACACTAATCGTCATTTCCGATAGTTACGTCTTGTATTAAAAAATCGGCGGCAGAGTTTTTGTTATCTCCAAAGAAAACATTATCATCAAATGAACGAGGATCGTCGTTACCTGCACTTGCATTTTGATTAACATCATTTATTCTAGTGTTTTGCTCTGTCTTTGCGTCGCTTCCCATCCCATCACCTCCACTTCCACTTGAACCTAGTGTAAATTCTTTCATCGTTCCATACTTCTTAATACTCGGTTGTTCATAGGGAAGATTTACTCCGTGGTTATCTATCATTTCTCTCTCAATACTCATCATCTATCTCCTTAACTAAACAAATCAAAAACCATTCAACCACAATCCTTAGATTGCCTCAACCACATTGCCAAGAACATTGCACAAGCAATCATTCTTGCCCCACGCCTCCTCTGCTTCCAAGGAGTCGCAGACTTTGAAAACTCCCGGTACTCTTGATATAAAGCATGACTATCTATATAACGCGATAACTCCGACTCTCCCCCCAACACCTCCTCAATCAACTCCCGCTCATCCCTCTCCATCTCTGGAATAATAAACCCATAAAAATCCACCTTACTCCCCCGCCGCCGCACCTCCTCCGGCAAAATATCCTTCATCGCCCGTCGCATTACCCCCCGCCCAAACCCATTGCAAAATTTCAAATGAGCCGGAACCGCCAAACACAACTCCACAACTCGCTTATCCAGAAACGGATGACGCGGTTCTATCCCCAACGCCGCACTCATCCCATCAACTTGCTCATTGATATCCTGCATATTATCCGAGGTTATCCCGCGATGATGATTCAAATATTCCGACGGCAAATAAGCCAATTGATAGTCCAACTCATCCTGAAGTAGCCCATTTAAACCAACCTGACGAGCAAAATCACGATTAATCTTTGAATTATAAGCCTGCCACTTAACCTGACGTAAATTGTAATAAATACTCCGAACGGGCAAACTGACGATACCACGAAGGGAGAACGACCAATTCCGAGAAACCTTAGAGAGTCCCTGCCAATAGCCCTTTATCTTAAAATCTTTGACCAACTGGTTAAAATAAGGCAGAACATACTGATAAAGTTCATACTCTACCCTTTTCTTGTCCGCTGATTCTTTCCCTTTATCCAAACGCGATATAACAATATCCTTTAAACAGTCCCACTTACCCAACTCAATTAACTCAGCCGGATAATCTTGACCATGAGACACAATCGTATCCCCATCATGTCCCGTCAACACCACCCGCGCCCCCTGCTGCTGCACGGACTGCAAAGAAGCCAGTAACATGGCAGGTGTAGGCATTTGCACGGGTCTATCTATGCAAGGCGTCACCGTTTGCGCTGAACCAATGGGATTCCTCACCGTAGCGATCGAATGCTGAAACCCCCCCTGCGCCAATACCGCATTCACATACCCTTTCTCATCCGTAGACGGTACACCACAATCCCCATAAACCGTCAATAAGGGAAACCTAACCCCCCCAGCTTTCCTTGCAGGAGAGGGGTTGGGGGAGAGGTTTTGCCCCCGTAACAGATTCCTCGCCACACAGCTAACCGACGACGAATCCAACCCACCACTCAGAGTAGATACCACCGGATAAGCACTCCGCAAGCGACAAGCCACAGCCTGGGTAAACCGTTCTCGAAACGCCTCCACATACTCCCCATCAGACTGGAACTGTATCGTTTGCGCCGCCGCATCCAAATCCCAATAGGACTGAAAATTCAACCCCCTCTCACTCACTTCCAGCCACTGCGCCGGGGGTAAACGCCGAATATCCTGGTAAAACGTATCCGACTTTAACGAAGCAAACCCCGTTAACTGACACAAATAAATCCCCACCTTCGCCTGATTCACCCGACGCGAGACTTCCGGTAAACCCAATACCCCCTTAATCTCCGAGGCAAAGGCAAAAAACTTACCCGGTGAATAATAATAGTAAAACGGCTTCACCCCACTATGGTCTCTGGCGCAAAACAGCACCTGCTGACGCTGATCCCATATCGCAAACGCAAAGTCACCTAACAACCGTTGCGGACAACCATTCCCCCATCGTTCATAAGCCGCCAAAATAAGCTGACTATCGGTAATCTTCTCAACCGGACACTGATTTAACCCCAACGCCGCAATCAGTTCCTCACGATTATCAATCCGCGCATCCGCCGTGAGTACCCAATGTCCTTGAGAACTCACCAAAGGCAACTTTTCCAAAAACGATTCCGGTGTCGTCCACAGCATCCGATGTGCCAAACCCACCGACGCTTCACACCAAATCCCCGCACCATCAGCACCTCTATGTGCCAATCTATCTACCATCCGCCCCAGGATTTCCCGTTCCACGGGACGCCCATCGAGATAGTAAATCCCCACTATCCCACTCATAACCCACCCCCTTCAAATGAGGGCATTGGCGTATATCGGGACAAGTCCCGGAGATGACCCATTACCACCCGTCCCTGAATTTCCACCCAAGCATGAGCCTCAAACTGTCCGGCTTCCCCCTTTGCCACACCAATTCTCAGTTCCGAGGTGTAACCGTACCAACTCATGAGAATTTGTGTTGTCAGCGCCCGTGCCAAACACTTAACCTGACCGGGCATATAATAACTCGCCACCTCAACTGCCCAAACAATCTGATCGAGGGTTATCCGACAATCAGGTCTAGGATACAACCATCTTGTCCCCTTCACACCCGCTAACAGGTGGCGAAACCGCTGAAACGGTAGCACCCCCAGCCCCAAGCGAACAGCGCCCAGCAAGAAAACGGCACGGCATAACAAAACGCGATCGCAAGCTGTTAAACTGAGAAACTTATGCAACTGCTGCATCCCGCACCTCAATCAATCCTTCTGTTGCCAACTCTTCCAGCAACGCCAAGACATCGCGATCGCACTGTTCAGGCTCAACGTCATATTTTGCTAGAATCCCATCCCGCACCTCGCTTACCGCTTTCGGTTCCTGAATCAGATTCCAGATACTCACACCCACAGCACTCAAGCCGTAGTACATTCCCGACTTGAGATTCAGGATCACCGTCTCTCCCGTCAAATCTGATGAGCGCTGTTCCTGACTGGCGACGATAATCGAAGACATTGACACCGTATTTTCAGAACTCATAACTTCTGCCAACTCCCAGAAACGCTATCTTTACAGCCATCCAGTAACCCAGGGCAACGTTCAGGCGATCGCACGATTCTCTCCTTAATTCTTCTATCCGTATAAAAAGACAACTGCCCGTCAGTTTACAGTCTTGGGAATCTCTGTCAAGTTACAAATCGCAAAAAATCCTTTCCTTTACACAATCTTTATTAAATTAAATAGTTAAACTAATTATCAATAAACATCAATTATTAAAATGTCAAATTATCTTGACAAAAAACGCAAATTCCCATCTAATATAAAAAAACAGCGGCAGCTCACCAAACCTCTTCAGTCCTATTCTCAGTTTAGTTACAAAACTTAAAAAAGCCAGACCCCTCAAGTCACGAAAATTCGTTCTAACTATAATCAAAATTTATGAATTGTCCTGAAACTGACACAGAGGTCAACTTCACGAAAACTTCATAAAAGCCACGGCTGTCCGTGTCAGGATTCGTGAGCGACGCGATCGCGGACGTAGTGCAAGTCCTAGCGTCGGTCGATACAAGCCTTTTATCACTTAATAGCTATTTAACCATGAAACAGGTTTGGGGGATCTGAATTGGATAGTGGCTTGAGCGAAAGGTGAGTAATGGTCTTTTACCCTCTACCTTTTTTTTGCTTAGTTTTCTGTTTTAGGCTTAAGCGTAACAATCATTTCAAAAATATGAGTAGAAGGGTTGTCTTGAGTCACGGTTCCACCGATCCCTTGCACGGAATTTAAAATAGCTAAAGCGGTTTGGGTATCAGAGTCAGGTTCTGGTGTATCTGGGGTGGTATTTTCGATAAAATCATTCACCACTGTCATGGTTTTATCCATATCTAAATAAAAGTAACCGCTGTTAGATTCCGGTAAAGCTTTAGTTACCGTAATAAACGACTCACTTTGATCCAGAGACGGTTCAGGATTCGCCAGCATTTTTTCTACTATTGGTTCGCCAATAGCGATAAACAGGGAATTCTGGTTTAGCCAACCATGTCCTAACCAGGTTCCTTGTCCCGGAATTGCCCATTTGGTAACCGATTGTCCTTGAACTGTTGTGGGTGAAACTTGAATAGTATTCTGTTGGGCGAGGGTATCAAGTTGAGTTAACGTGGCTTGGGCGGTGGCGCGATCGCTGGTTTGAAAGACGATCACTCCGCCAAAGCCGATGGGGGCGAGTATCCCTTCTGTGGAAGGAATCACGCCGATGGCAAATTCCCCATCCATCCAGCCAAAGATATCCTGATCTACGTCTAAATTGATGCTATTGGCGGCACTTCTGAGGCTGTTGAGTCCTTGCTGCAATTGGGGATCGGATTGGGCGGATTGGCTCATTATTTCCCATCCCTGACTAATTCCATTTCCGGTTAACAGCATCATCGTTGAAGCGGGGAATTGACTGATAATTTGACCGGGATTGGGCTGAAATTCGACTTGAATATCCGATGGTTCAACATTAGCAACGGTTTTCAGCCGGATTCCTACGTCATCAATTCCTACCCCCATTTTAACTGACTTAAACGCTTGCAATTGTTCTAATGTAGCAGGTGGTAAGGGAGCAACTCCTGGATTATTAGCAACCATTTCTTGCACAAAAGCAGTATAGTCAGGGATATAAAACTTGGCAACGGGGTTGAGCAGATCCATATCCTGGGAGAAGAGTGTGGCAATATTCCCTTCGCTAGCCAGAGACGGTTCTCCCTTATAGCTATCAATCGCTAATTGCACAGGTTTCAAGTCTTCGGATATGACCAAATGCTGTCTCAATACCGCTGAATAGAAGGTTTGTCCCTCGTCGATTGTTTCTAAAATTGTCAACCCGTTATAGTCAATCTCATCAGTTTTTCCCAGTTTTTCGTCAGTTTTCAACTGGTTGGCAAACTTTAACAGACTGAACTTATTTTTAATCGTAACAACTGTCAACAGATTGGAGTCGTCTACCGCTTCAGCAGAGGTAGTTGGTAAAACCGCGACCATTACATTCCCCAACCACGGTTTTAAATCTTCCTCGTAACTAATTTGGGAATCCTTAAAGGTTTCTGTTTTTAAATCTTCCAGACTTTGATTCACTAACGTTTGCAGTTCGGGCGTACCAAACTTCTGCAACTTCATCCAGGATTGAGAGTCAGTGGAAATAAAGCCCGCCATCACCGCTTCATCGGGGATAACTTTAGCACTGGCGGCTGGGGTGTCGGCGACTCCCCAAAAACCTTTAGCGTAGAGATAAGCCGCGCCACCCCCTACCAAGACTAGAGTTGTGCCAATTACCAGAAACTTTTTAAAGGACATTTTAAATGTCTCCTAACTTGAATAAATGTTTTCAATAAATCCGCGTTTCCTTATTTATCACCCTAAATACTAGAATGTCCGACTACTTACTGTTCCCTGTTCCCTGATTTAATTTTGTCCAACTAAGCTGTTCGGCATTTAAACCTTAATATCAATAACGGCGAAAGCCTTGTAGTGCGTTAAGCGAAGCCATGCCGCAGGCTTTGCATCTTGCTCGCTACTAATACCCAATTTAAATGCATGACAGCTTACTTATATTTCATGTTAGCAGAACTTACAACAAGACAGGCTTACTGTAAATAGGACTATAGCTTGACACGATATGAACAGAGGGTTGAGTCAGCCGCAGGGTGAGGGCTAGCCGAACTTGACCACTGGTATTGCGAATCGAACGATGCATGAGTTGGTCGGTAAATAAAACAAATTCTCCAGGACGCAAAACCACAGGAATGGCTTGCTGTTCTAAGTCTTCTGTCAAATTAAACAAGTGATTGCCACTAAATGGGTCTTTCATTTTAACTGAGACATCCGGAGTGAGTTGAAAATTAGGGATGTACTCAAACCCATTCCGTTCATTAACCTCGGTTAGTGCAATGTAGACATTGATCGTTTTCCCTTCGCCTTGAAGCAGATTGGGATAGGAGTCTTGATGCCAAAATGGAATCAGTTGTTGCGAGGGATAATTTACCCAAATTTCCGAACGCCACAAGACTAATGTTTCACCCAAATACTCGTTCAATTTCTGTCGTAACTTTTTATCCTGACAGATCGCCCAAACAGCCTCTGAATCAAGATGTCTTTCCATATAAAACTCTTTCTTGCGGAGTTGATTGACAAGTAGAATAATTGCTCCAATCTTGAAATTAAATAAAAGGTGGATAAAATGATAAAATTGGTTTTTAAGCGGGGGGTTAGGCAAGACAGTTTCAACAATAGCTTGGGTAAGGGAACCGAGTTCAGAGGGACTTAATGCCAGCGAATAGGGTTCTAAAAGTCCAACAGTCGTCTCAGGTTTGGCGGGTGTTTTCGGATTGTATTGATTACAGCCTGTCCACAAGCCACTCTGTTCCCACAACTGTTGACCGAGTTCAGTATCTTTTGCTAGATCAGGAAGTTCTATTTCGTTCTGTTGATAATCAAAAAACTTACCCGTTACCGCTGCAAAATCAGCAGATGTTGCACAAGTCAGCAACCCAGAAGCACTTTCTTGGGGCGAAATGCCAATGCCCAAATACTTGCTTAAGCGATGCCCTAAGGTTATATTAGATTGCACAAATCCAGGATGAATTGCGTTAACAGTTATGTTGGTAGTCTTTAAGCGCTGTGCCAGTTCTTGAGTCAGGATCACTAAGCAAAGTTTTGATACGGCATACAGTTCTATAAAATTTAAGGGTGTCTTCTTGACAAAACATTCCCATTTGATAGAAGTGGGGCGCAAGGCTAAGTCAGAGGCAACCATGATGATTCGGCTGGGGGCTGAATGTTGAAGCGTTTCCAGTAGCAAATTTGTCAGTAGAAAGTGACCCAGATAGTTAATTCCCCAAATGAGTTCAAATCCTTCTTGAGTTGTGCCTCTGGCATTGAAAACTCCCGCATTATTCACTAATAAATGCAGCGGAAGCTGTCTGTCCTGAAACAGTTTCACAAATGTACGAACTGAATCAAGGGAGGCTAAATCGAGTGGCAAAAACTCAACCTTGGGATTTCCGGTGGAGGAGCGAATATAATTGACAGATTTCTCAGCTTTGTTTGCACAGCGACAGGCGATAAATACATGATGACCGAATTGGGCGAGACCAACAGCAGTCATCAAACCTACACCTGAGTTACCACCTGTGACAATGCAGACTTGCTGAGGTTGACACTGATTCATACGTTCTCATTTTTTATTGATAGTAGCGCAATCTTTGCAATCTTTGTATAGAGACTGGGGCAATTGAGTCCCGGCTTGGGTTGGTCGTCATTTTTACCAACATTTACCAACATTTACCAACATTCACTAATATTTGCCAACATTCACCAACATTTTCTAGTTTTTATCAGAGGAATAGGTTTGACTCATTACCAGAAGTGATAAAAAGTATATAAAAATTATGTACTACAAATTTAAGATGGTTACATGTTGGGTTTTAAGCAAGCTTCATCAATCTCTTACGTTAATTAGAAGTAACTTTACAGATTCTTCACATAAACGGGTGTCAGGTTTAGTTATTATACGTTCAATATCTGTTGAACAGATAAATTTAGTGAGTTGAAATGAGTTCTGAAAGCTATGCGGGTGATAGTTTTGTCTAGCTATTGTGGCGATAAAAATCATAGTCAGCCTGAAGAATTATTGAACGTTTAAACCATTGCCCAGCAATGGGTGTGGTGTCTTTGTTAAAACTGATTGAGACACTTTCCATCAGGTACAGCTTATTTTCACTGTTGTTGATCAGGGCTAATTGTTCCTCACATGATGACTGCTACTAAGTATTTAGACTTCCCTTATCTATATGAATTGCTGACCGAGACAGTTCAACCTCGGTTATTGTCTCCTGGATTAAATCGAGTTTTTTATCTCTTATCTCAGGTCAAGCCGTTTTTTGAGCGACACTATCTAGAACTAGAAGCGGTTACTGATAGTGAGTTAGGCACAGTTAAATTTGCTCCACTTACGCCATCAAACTCACCCTTAGACGATCTATCTGGGATTGTTCCAGACATTCAAGAACCGTTAGCTGTTTCTGACTCATTGATAAAGAATGTGTCTCAGCGATTCCAGATTGACACGGCTGAAGCAGAGACAACCAGTACACCAACAGTCGAAACTGATAAGCAAGATTACCAACCGGGTGAAACAGCGACGATTACCGCGACAGGGTTTGATCCAGGTGCGGTGGTCAAATTACAGGTGCAACATCTGGAAGCGGGTGCTGATGGGGAGTTTGGTACAGCCGATGATTTGATTTTGGCGTCGTCCAATTCAGGATCAGGACATGAACCTTGGATGGTTAAAGATGGAAGTTCTCGCGATCGCGATGGTCTAAAAAATGGGACGATTGTCACCGAATGGTATGTTCATCCTGATGATTCGGCGAATGAAACGTTCCTGTTAACTGCTACGGATTTGAAAACGGCGGAAGCGGCTGAACCCCATATTTTCACGGATTCGGTTCTAGATTTAACGGGAACTCAGTCAGCCGGATTTGTCAATGGTTCTTATATTGTTCGATCTGATTTAGCCTCGGGTTCTGGAACCAATGACTCGTTTCTCAAACTGAGAGCAAAACCGGATGAAGAAGGCTTCAACACCGATGCGGCGGTTCATCAACCCGATGTGAAGTCAGCGCGATCGCTCCAACTATCTGAACTGCAACAGGTTACTATTGCTGGAGAAACCTTCCGCGAAATCCGCCTGGATCTGAATGAAAAGAATAGCGCCTCTGAGATTACGCTACAAGAGTTCCGACTCTTTCTGGGCAATTCGGCTACATTGAGTGCTTATGATCCAAGCAATCAGACACTGATTGGTGCCTTAAATAATGGACAAGCTGTTTTTGATTTAGGCGGTTCCGTACTGCTTGATGCCAGTTTAACACCAGGAACGAGTTCGTTTGATGCCTCGATTTACGTTCCTGAAACGGCTTTTTCTGGAGCAACAGGCAGTACTTATGTGTATCTTTTTTCTAAGCTTGTTAGTTCAGACGGCGGGTTTGAGGAATTTGCCATTGCTGATGTGGCGGGAATCGATCCGGAGGGGACGATTTCGGGTCGCGTGTTTGAGGATGTCAATGGAGATGGAGATGATGAAGCGGGTGCTGATCCGAATTTAGATGGCGTCACGATTAAATTATTTTTAGATGATGGTGATGGCGTGTTTGAGGCGAATGAAGGCGCATTTGACCCAACCAAAGACTCGTTAGTAACAACCACAACTTCTGCTAATGGCTCATACTCCTTTGGTGATGTTTTAGCGGGTGACTATTTTGTTCGCCAGGTAACCCCAACAGACCTTATTCAAACAACGACTGATCCAAGTCTAATCACAATTGGTAGTAATACGACAGTTACAGGCGTTGATTTCGGTAATGTTGAAGAATTCGGTAGCATCAGTGGACAGAAGTTTGAAGACATTGATGGCGATGGGATTAAAGATGCAGGTGAAGCGGGATTAGCTGGCTGGACTATCTTTATTGATGCTAATGATAACGGTAGTTTAGATGCAGGAGAAACCAATACCACCACAGATGCCAATGGGAACTACAGCTTTACTGATTTAAGTGCAGGAAATTACACCATTCGCGAAGTTCAACAAGCAGGTTGGCAACAAACTACATCGAATCCCAGCGACATTAACATTACCAGTGGTACAGACACCACAGGGGTTGACTTCGGTAACTTCCAACTTGGTAGCATCAGTGGACAGAAATTTGAAGACATTGATGGCGATGGAGTTAAAGATGCAGGTGAAGCCGGATTAGCTGGCTGGACTATCTTTATTGATAGCGATAATGACGGTGTTCTCGATGCAGGTGAAACCAGTACCACCACAGATTCCAATGGTGACTACAGCTTTACGGGTTTAACTGTTGAAACCTATACCATTCGCGAAGTTCAACAAGCAGGTTGGCAACAAACTACAACTAATCCCAGCGCGATTAACATTACCAGTAGTGGTACTACAGTTACAGGAGTTAACTTTGGCAACTTCCAACTCGGTAGCATCAGTGGACAGAAGTTTGAAGACACTGATGGTGATGGAGTTAAAGATACAGGTGAAGCCGGATTAGATGGCTGGACTATCTTTATTGACGCCAATAATAACGGTAGTTTAGATACTGGTGAAACCAGTACGAATACAGATGCCAATGGTAATTACAGCTTTACCGATTTAACGGCTGGAGACTATACCATCCGGGAAGAGCAAAAAACGGGTTGGGAACAAACTACATCTAATCCCAGCGCGATTAACATTACCAGTAGTGGTACTACAGTTACAGGAGTTAACTTTGGCAACTTCCAACTCGGTAGTATCAGTGGACAGAAATTTGAAGACATTGATGGCGATGGAGTTAAAGATGCAGGTGAAACCGGATTAGCTGGCTGGACTATCTTTATTGATGCCAATGATAACGGCAGTTTAGATGCGGGAGAAACCAGTACCGTTACGGATGGAAGTGGTAATTACAGCTTTACGGATTTAACTGTAGGAAGCTATACCATCCGGGAAGAGCAAAAAACGGGTTGGGTGCAGAAAACAACAAATCCAGCACCAATCACCGTTGAAAGTGGGACAAATGCAACAGACATTGATTTTGGCAATCGACAAGAAATTGATTTAGAAATCGAAAAGGCATTTATCTCTACATTAGAAGGAGAAAATATTGCGATTCCCGATGAAGAATTTTCCTATACATTGACCGTCACCAACAATGGTTCAGCGACGGCTGAATCTGTCTTGATCACTGATAATGGAGACTTGCAATTAAACGTCTCTGAACTAATCCTTCCCGTTAGTGCGATTGATTTAGATACATACGATCCTAATCAGGACGGCATGATTGACTCCTATATTGCCGCCAATGGTCAAAGCTTGAGTGGCGATGGCAATCCGGACTCGGTTGAAGTGGTCATTCCCACACTCTTGTCGGGGGAATCCGTACAATTGATAGTCAATACAACCGTGAGTAGCGACTATGTTCAAATTAACAATTTTTATGGTTCATTAGGAGAAAATTCAGAACTATCCGAATACAATAATGGTCAAGTTAAAGGTACAATTTGGCTCCCAGTTAATAAGCTTGAAAAAACGGCTGGCTCACCCTTGGTAGCCGTACAAAAGAATGTCGTTGGGAGTGAAGTAAGTGTAGCCGCATTTAGTAGTTATAATGCGTTTGACACTAACACCTCGAATAATAACAGCGTTGATTATGGCACGATCCCCTATGTTCAATATACGGCAACACTAGGAAATGGGGAGCAATTCCGGCTTTATTCTGAGCTGTTTGATCCAGAGACTGATGATCCGCTCGATCCAGGTTTCACGACTGTTCTAAATTTGGATTACTGTATCAGCACAACGACGGGTCAAATCATTACAGAAAACTGTGCCTCATTAATAGCCAGTGGACAGGCTTATAACAACTCGGCTTTCCTTCCTGACGGAACAGAGGGTAGCGCGGCTTTTTATTTTGAATGGGATAATAAAGCTTTAATCGCCCAAATTCCCGATGAGTGGAATGCATTTTTAGCACTAGATACGTCTACTGACCCGACGGCTGCCCAGCAAATTATTGATTTTAATAATCAATTACTGGCAACCGGTCATACTGGTGCGGATATTTTTACGGATGGGGCGCTTCAGCTGACAAATCCTAACACTAACGAAACTGAACAGATTGCCGTGACTGATGCCCAAGTCACGCCAGATTTTGCCGATAACGTGATTATTTTAGTCAAAACGGACGGCGTATATTTTGCGGATGAAAACTTAACTCCAGGAACACAGATCATTGCTCAAAATGATTTGCAAGCGGCACTTGATACTCTATCTCCAGCAGCAAATTCCTTAAGCAGTTTAAAGATTGTGATTGACTCACCCGTCACCACAACCAGGCTGGAGACATTAGATCTCAATGCATTGCAGGACAAAGGGTATCTTGTGACAGACCTAGAAATTTTGGGTTCTACCATGAGCTTTGCTTCCCAAAATAGTCAGGTAAATCTAGACTTATCTTCGATTACGGTAACGGCTCCTGTGAATGCTAATGTGGAACTTCTAGGTCGCAATGGAGCCGATACGATAGAGGGTAGTTCTTTCTCAGAAATCATCAAAGGTAAAGGCGGTGATGATCTATTAATCGGTGGTTTAGGGGATGATCAGTTGTTTGGTAATTGGGGGAATGATTTAATACGCGGTGATGGTGGTGATGATATTCTATCGGGTGGCTTGGGTGCAGATACCCTGCGTGGTGGCTTGGGTGCTGATCTTCTTGTCGGGTCATACTACAATCCACTTATACAACTTGTCCTTCCCGATTTCGGCGCTAGTGACATTTATGTACTTGAAGAAAACGCCGGGTTAGATATTGTGCGCGGCTATGATGTGGGTTCTGATCAAATTGGACTCTTAGGTATAGCGCTCAATGATCTGGTTCTGACTCAACAAGGTGTTGATAGTATCATCAGTTTGAATGGAGAAGACATCATGCAGGTAGAAGGGGTTAATACCGCAGACCTTGCTTTTACGACCAGTTTCTCGTATATTTAATGTCTAAAAGTTCCTGAGCAAAATAGCAATATTACCGCTGATGCATTCGAGGGTCGAGGAGGAATCTTAATATCAGTGTAGGGCGCACCGACGTGCGCCCTTATGGATTATCGATAGTTTTGTCAACGGATTAACATGAGTACAATATATTCTCAAATCAACAAAACTCTTAAAGGTTGGCTAAAGCACCCCCGTTCTTCTCTTGTGCCGCTTCTAGGTGCTTTTTTTCTGACTCTATCCTTTTGGCTTGCTCATCCTGATCATTCGGCGAGTGCAACATTTTTGTTAACGGCTACGAATTTACAAACGGGGACAGAGGCGACACCTCATATTTTCACAGACTCAGTTCTGGATTTAACCGCTAATCAGTCAGGATTTGTCAATGGTGCTTATATTGTTCGTGCTGATTTAGCGTCGGGTTCTGGTACTAATGACTCATTTCTTAAACTGAAAGCTACTCCGGAAGAGGAAGGCTATAACACAGATGCAGCGGTGAGTCAACCCGATGTCACATCAGCGCGATCGCTGCAACTGTCTGAACTGCCACAGGTGACGAAAGCGGGAGAAACGTTCCGCGAAATCCGCCTGGATTTGAATGAAAGGAATAGGGCTTCTGAGATCGTGCTAGAAGAGTTTAGACTCTTTTTGGGCGATTCTCCTACGCTGAGTGGTTACAATCCCAGCAATCAGACGCTAACGGGAGCCTTAAATGGCGGACAAGCTGTTTTTGATTTAGGCAACTCGGTGCTGTTTGATGCAGCGTTGACATCGGGAAGTGGTTCCGGTGACGCCTTATTTTATATTCCTGAACGTGCTTTTGCGGGAGCCGATGATAGCACTTATGTTTATCTCTTTGCCAAGTTAGGCAGTGCGGATAAAATAAATGGTTCAGATGCTGGATTTGAGGAATTTACTGTTGCTGATATGCCTGGAATCGATAATGACTTCGGCAATCGGCAAGAAATTGACTTGGAAGTTGTCAAGACATTCATCCCAACATCAGAAGGTCAAAACATTGCAATTCCCGATGAAGAATTTTCCTATACATTGACCGTCACTAACAAGGGTTCAGCGCTGGCTGAGTCTGTTTTGATTACCGATAGTGCTGACTTACAGTTAAACGTCTCCGAATTATTTATTCCTGCTGGCGCAATTAATTTGGATACATACGATCCGGATCAGGATGGTACGATTGACCCCTATATTGCTGCCAATGGTCAAAGCTTAACGGGTGATGGCAATCCAGACTCTGTGGAAGTGGTAATTCCTTCCCTCTCCTCTGGTGAATCCGCACAATTGACAGTAAAAACAATTGTCAGTAATGAGTATGTTCAAACCAACAATATCTACGCTTCATTAGGGGAAAATGCTAAATTATCGGAATACAACAACACGCAAGTTAAAGGAAAATTTTGGCTTCCTGTCGATAAAATTGACAAAGTAGCGGGTTCATCGATAGTAAACGTCAAGCAAAATATCGTTGGGGGTCAAGTTAGTGTCGCAGCCAACGGTGCTAATGTTTTTGAATCAAGCACATCGAATAACACCAGTGCTGACTATGGCACAATTCCGTTTATGCGGTACATCGGGACGCTCAGTAATGGAGAGCCAGTACGTATTTATTCTGACCTGTTTGATCCCAAAACAGATGATCCGCTCAATCCCGAATACGTAACCATTCTAGATTTCGATTACTGTATCAGCACTGTAACGGGTCAGATCATTTATGACAATTGTGATTCACTAATAGCCAGTGGACAGGCTTATAACACATCCGATTTTCTTCCTAGCGGACAAAAGGGTGCAGCAGGTCTTCATTTTGACTTTGATAATAAAGGGCTGATCAGTCTAATTCCCAATGAGTGGAATGCTTTTCTGGCACTGGATACATTCACTGATCCAACGGCGGCACAACAAATTGCTGATTTTAATCAGCAATTAATGGAGATGGTTTATTCGAGTGCATTAAGTGAAGATAGTCGTGGAGGTGCTGATATTTTCAATTCGGGCGATCTTGAGCTAATAAATCCTAACACCAACAAAACTGAACGGATGGCAATTGCTGAGGCTCAAGTCACTCCAGATTTCGCTGATAACGTGATTATTTTAGCCCAATCAGATGACGTGTCTTTGGCGAATGAAAATTTAACGCCAGGAACAGAGATTATCAACTACAATGATTTGCAAGACGCACTCAATACTCTTGCTCCAGCAACTAATTCCTTAAGCAGTTTAAAGATTGTGATTGACTCATCTGTCACTACCACCCGACTGACGACATTAGACCTTAATGCTTTAAAAAACAAAGGCTATCTGGCGACAGACTTAGAGATTTTGGGGACAACGATGACCTTTGATACCCAAAATGGTCAGGGAGATATCGACTTATCCCAACTTAATGTCATTGCTCCTGCTAAAGCCACTGTCACACTAAAAGGTGGCAATGGGGTAGATACAATCAAGGGAAGTTCGTTGTCAGAGATCATTGAAGGTGGCAACGGTGGGGTTCACAACTCAAATGAAACGCTATATAAACTGTAGGGTGCGTTAGCAAAGCGTAACGCACCCTCTATCTGTAAAAACCTATGCCCCTGAGACTCACCCAATTGATTATAGCTGTAGACACATTTTCACAACTCATTTAGAAAAATATATCGTTGAAGCCAAGACTATCAGTGCAGGTTTTGAGCGTAATCTACCTTCATAAAATAAACTAAAAAAATGTTATATTTACCCTAGTTATATGCTAGAATGATTAACTTATATAGAATTGGATTATTGGGAGAATATCAGGGACAGCACAAAAGATTCAATTGGGTTGGATTTCGCGATCGCTTAACCCAACTATCTGGATAGACACAGCTCAAATTCTGGAACAGACTTGCTTCGTTGTCAGGAGACCTTAGCCCTCTCTAGCTGGGCATTAAAGCACTAAAGTGCTTACTACATACTAGGTGGCTCACGGCACTATAACGGTGACGTTTTCCCCGATAGTTCGAGTGAGTCAATCAACAAACAAAACAGTTGTGTCATATCTTAAAATCAGCTCATTACTGAGCTTTGACAAATAGCCATATTGAGATTGCTAGGAAGGAAGGACAATGCTTCACAAGCGTGATTGGTTCAGTATTTGTAAAGTTGCCCTAATCAGCGGCGCATTTGGTTATATTTTTGGTGATCCTCTGCCTAGTTTTTCACAATCAATTGTGCCAGATAACACATTGGGTTCAGAGAGTTCTATTGTCACGCCCAATGTTGAGCTTAATAACCAGATTATCGATCTAATCAATGGTGGTGCAAGCCGAGGATCAACCTTATTTCATAGCTTTGATCAGTTTAATGTCAATGAAGGTCAACAGGTTTACTTTGCCAATCCTAGTGATATTGCCAATATTTTCAGTCGAGTCACCGGAAACAATCACTCAGATATTTTTGGGACATTAGGCGTTTTGGGTGACGCCAATCTGTATTTACTCAATCCCAATGGGATTATCTTTGGTCCGAATGCTCGTCTGGATGTTGCTGGCTCTTTTGCGGCTAGCACATCGGGTGGTGTCGTATTCGACAATGGGTATACATTCAGCGCTACGAATCCTGATTCGCCCCCCTTGCTCACCGTTACGACTCCTTTAGGTATTTCTCAATGGTTACCCCCGACTGGAGACATTACCAGTACAGGAAATTTATCAGCCGGACAAGATTTATCATTCATCGGTCAAACGATTGACCTAGAAGGGGGTCAATTAACAGCTGGGAGCGACCTGAAACTCAAAGCCTCAGAACTATTAACCATAGAAGATACGGCGACTAATCCATTTATCGCCATGGCTGGGGGTGAATTTGTCGCCCAAGGAAATCAAGGCTTAACCCTATCTATCTTAAACCATGCAAATAGTGGCTTGAGTTCCAACGGCAACATGACTCTGCGTTCAGCTAATGACATTCAACTTGATGGTCATTATGCCACTAATGGTCAATTTTCGGTTGAGCAACTCGACGGGACTCCAGGGAATAGTTTTGCCGCCGATGATCCCATTGTCCTAGCTGCAGGTGATGTGAAACTCGGTAATTATGAGGGTGCGTCGCTACATATCTTGGCAGGAGGAAGTGTTGAGTTAGGCACAGTTACCATTAATAATACGGGACCAACGGCTAGCACAATTAACAGTAACAATGACACCCTGATTCCGGGAACAAATACACCCTATAGCGCCCTGAGTAATGTTACATTGTCTGATGGCACTTCGGTTACTGTCAATGGAGATAGTCAAGCAACCTTAGATGTGAGAGCCGGAATTGACTGGACTCAAGCGCCATTTACGGGAGTTCCAGGTATTCCAACACCAACGGATATTCCTACAGGTTCGGTTACATTTGAAACGCCTTCTCTCAGTGGTTCTAATATTAGCGTGGGTAAGATTGAAATTGCCCAATCTGGTGGTTTAGTCCTACTGACGAATCAATATCAACCCAACTTAGCTTTATCCAATGGCAGTATTCAAGTCGAAAGTCTTATTACAGCCGCAGATAAATTGGAACCCCAATTACCAATGTTTGAGCTAGGGGGAGACATTGCCATTGATGCTCGTGGAGATCTTTCTATTGCGGCTAACAGTGAAATTGCATCCGTGGGATTAGTTGGCGGTGATGTAACGATGAATAGTGGTACGTCAATTCTTTTTAATGACTCAAGTAAGATTGAAAGTGTGAGTTTTACTCAAGCTAATGGGCTTGGCGGTGATATCAGTCTCACAGCTCCTACCATTCAATTAACAAATAACAATGAAGTTGAAACTCTTTACGTCGGTAGCGAACAAGGTGGTGCTATCAATATTTCCACCAGTTCCTTGAGCCTGCGCCAAGGGAGTAGAATCAACACAGCAACATCAGGTACAGGAAACGCTGGTGCTGTCAGCGTCGAGGCTGATTCCATAGTCCTAGAAAATAGTAGTACAATTTCCAGTGAAACCTCTTTTGTCAGGGGAGGCAATGCTGGAGAGGTGGTAGTAACCACAAACACACTGATGGCTACAGATGGCAGCCAGATTTTTTCTTCCACAGCAGGTGTAGGAAACGCTGGAAATGTTAGTGTTATTGCCACGGAATCAATTAAATTAATTGGAACATCAGGCGACAACCCTAGTGGGATTGTGAGTGCGGTACTGCCTTTTTTGAATATTCCTAACGGTCCGTTTTTTGCTGATGCATCCGATTTTCCTGCCTTGCCTGATGCCTTATTTCCAATGGGCATTCGTCGAGGGAATGGCAATGCGGGGATGGTTTCAGTCGAGACGGGTAAACTTTTGCTGGAAGATGGGGGACAAATTAGAACGACGACTGTCGCATCAGGAAATGCGGGTCAAATTGATGTTAATGCTGATGAAATTGAGATTAAGGGTGCTGTACTGGGTCCAAACTTCCCAATCCCTAGTGGTATTCTAAGTGAGGTTGCACCCACATCAAAGGGTCAAGGGAACGACATTACCATTAATACAAATCAGCTTTCGGTAACGGATAGTGGATTTATTAGTGCCAGTACCAGTGGTCAATCAGAAGCAGGGAGTAATGCCGGAAATATTAATATTGATGTAACTGGGGCAGCTATATTTGATGGCGATAAAGGTGGGGACTTTGACCCTAGTGGTGTGTATGTCGGAACCTTGGCGGGTGCAACTGGAGGTGGCGGCACATTAACGATTAATGCCGCATCCCTATCTGTTAGGAACGGCGCACAGTTAGAAGCGTTGACTGAAAGTAGCCAAGATGCGGGCAAAATATTCGTCAACGCTAACTCAATTCAACTTTTTGGTGAAGATACAGGTGTGTTTTCTAATGCTGCCGAAGGTTCATCAGGAAATGGCGGTTTAGTTGAGATTACTGGAAACGCTCTCATCTTGAAAGATGGAGCGCAAATCAGCACCGATACCGCCGGAAGTGGTAATGCCGGGAACACAGTTGTCAATGTGGACAACGTGATTACCATTATGGGTGAAAATACAGGTATCTTTTCCAGTACAACCCCAGAGTCTACAGGAAATAGTGGCAGTATCTTCATTGATCCAAACTTGGTTCAAATTCGCGATGGTGGAGCAATTTCCGTAGATAGCGAAGGTACAGGAACAGGGGGAAGTATTCAGCTTCAAGGCGGTCAATTGATTCTAGATAATGGTCGGATTTCGGCAGAAGCCGCCAGTGATGATGGGGGGAATATTGCCCTATCCTTAGACAATATAATAATCTTGCGCGGAGGGAGTTTAATTTCAGCGACAGCCGGGATAGATAGTGGGTTCGGGAATGGAGGAAATATTCAAATCGCTACCCCATTTGTTGTTGCCGTTCCTGGACAAAATAGCGATATTACCGCTAATGCCTTCGAGGGTGATGGAGGTAATATTGGTATTTCAACAAATGATCTCTTTTTTATTGAGTTTCGGGACTTAGATAACCCACGAGAAGTCATGACTAATGACATTACTGTTAGTTCTGAGTTGGGTATTGATGGTACATTCTCGCTAACGAGTCCAGAGATTGATCCTGAATCAGGATTAATCAAACTACCGGATCAACTTGCTGATACCAGTAACCAAGTGGTGAAAACCTGTGCGGCGGCTGAGGGGAATGTGTTTACAATTACTGGGCGAGGAGGAGTCCCCAGTGATCCTACGGCACCGATTCGCGGTCAAACCTTGTTATCGGATGTGCGCGATTTTGCCGCAACTGCACCGGAAAATCAGCCTCAAGCTAAACAGCCTGTTCCGAATCCGGTAGAATCAACTTCTGAACGGCGGTATCTTGTGGAAGCGACGGGTTGGGTAAAAAATGAACAAGGAGAGATTGAATTAGTGGCGGCTGTGCCTCAAGAGACATTACCGAATCAATACGCCAATTGTGTAGGGGCGCACTGACGTGCGCCCTTATCGAGGTATTGCATCATACTCAATCCGGGTCAACTACCTCCTTTATAGTGGGGACAAGGCAACAAGCAACAGGCAACAGGACTTAAGGTATCAAGGGGGTGACAAAGGTGGATTTAGCATCAGAAGCTTTAGGTGGGTAAGAGATCCCCCCTAACCCTCCTTTAAAAGGGGGGAACAAGAAGCAAAAATTCCTGGGGAAGAAGCAATAATTTTCAGAAAAGGGAGGCAAAAAAACAATAGTTTTCTCAAAGTCTTTCTTTTTAAGGGGATTTAGAGAAGTTTAAATTTTGAGCAATATCTGGGTATATGTCGGTGAATAGGGCGCACGTCGGTGGGGAAAGGGCAAAGGGCGCACGTCGGTGCGCCCCTACGAATTATTTAAGAGATGCATAAATGAATGACTATGAGTAAAACCTATTCTCAAGTAAACAAAACACTTAAGGGTTGGCTGAAACGCCCCCGTTCTTTTATTGCTTTGATTCTGGGTGCTTTTTTCCTAACCCTATCTTTACAATCACCCAAGTTGCCAGCAACGGCAGCTTATCCTCCGTTGGGTATGGGGAATCAGACGGAGGAAATCGTCGAGAACCGGGCGGAAATAGTAGAACCCCCAATAGAACCTCTCTACAGCCAAACGGTTGAACCATCAGATTTAGTTGAACAGGGGAAACTTTATTATCAAGCTGGACAATTTGACCAAGCTGCAAGAGTCTGGCAAGACGCAGCAGATACTTTTGCCGCTGAGGGGTTCATTCTCAAGCAAGCCCAGGCGTTGAATTACCTGGCGTTGGCGTATAAAGAATTAGGAAATACGGAATCTGCCCAAAGCGCGATCGCACAAAGTTTAAACCTGTTAAAATCTCAACCGGATACTGACAAAAATACCCGCTTACTCCTTGCCCAAGCCTTGAATACTCAAGGCACGATTCACCTGCTGCAAGGACAAAGCCAAACCGCGTTAGATACCTGGAAAAAAGCCGCCTCCATTTATGAACAGGCAGACGACAAAACCGGACAATTAATCAGCCAAATTAACCAAGCCCAAGCCTTACAAACCTTGGGAAAATATCGACGAGCCAAGTCTCTCTTGGAACAATTGGTGAGTGAATTACAAACGGAACCCAATAGTCTGCTGAAAGCCAAGGGATTGAGAAGTTTAGGTGTGGCATTACAAACCCTGGGTCAACTGCGCCAGTCGAAAGCCGTGTTAGAAGCCAGTTGGCAAATTAGTCAACAGTTAAACTCACCCCAAGATACCAGTGAGGCACTATTTAGCATTGGCAATGTAGCGCGAGATTTACAAGAATATGCCGTCGCTTGGACGTACTATCAACAAGCCGCCGAATTAACCCCTGATCCCCTAACTCAACTAGAAGCGCAACTGAATCAATTGCGAATGTTAATCGAGTTACAACGCTGGGATGTCGCCCAAGAATTTATCCCCATTATCACCCCCAAAGTGAACCAACTGTCTGCCTCGCGTCCGGCAATTTATGCCCAAATTAATCTGGCAGATAGTTTGATGAAATACGATGAAGCCGGGATGTCAGACTCCTTGGCAGTGGATACATCAAAACTCTTGGCGAAAGCCGTTAACCAAGCCCGACAAATTAACGATCCTAGAGCCGAAGCTTATGCCCTGTATCAATTGGGTAAACTGTATCAGGCGAATGGGAAACTAAACGATAGTCAAACCCTATCCCAACAGTCACTAAAACTCGCTCAAGAAATTAACGCCGACGATATCGCGGCACGGGCGGGGGGACAATTGGGTGAAATCCTGCAAAAACAAGGCAAAACCAACGAAGCCCTCGCCGCTTATAAAATTGCCTTTGATAATATCCAATCCCTACGCAGTGATTTAGTGGCGATTAGTGCCGATGTTCAGTTCGACTTTAAAGAAGGGATTGAACCCCTCTATCGCCAGCTTGTTAGCTTACTGTTAACAGCAGGGGATAATCAAGCCAATTTGCAACAAGCCCGTGATGTGATGGAAGCGTTGCAATTAGCCGAACTGGATAACTTTTTCCAAGATGCTTGTTTAGATACTAATCCGGTTGCTTTAGAAGAAATTGATACCCAAGCAGCGGTAATTTATCCAATTATATTACCCGATCGCTTGGAAGTAATCCTCTCGATTCCCAATCAACCCCTCACCCACTACGCCACTCAACTCACCCAAGCTGAGGTTGAATCCACGCTGACACAACTGTATTCCGCCCTGTCTCCTGGCTATCCGAGTAGCGAACGGTTAAAACTCTCTCAACAGGTGTATACCTGGTTAATCCAACCCGCTGAAGCGGCGATGACTAGCCAAGATATCCAGACGCTGGTATTTGTCCCCGATGGCTTTCTCCGCAACTTACCCATGGCGGCACTCTATGATGGAGAACAGTATATCCTGCAAAAGTATCGGGTTGTCTTCAGCCCCGGATTACAACTGTTTCCCCAAGGACTCTCCCAAGAGGAACTGCGTTTATTAGCCGCTGGGTTAACCGAAGCGCGTCAAGGGTTTAGTCCCTTACCCGGCGTTGATGAAGAGATAGCGCAAGTGTCGCAACAAGTCAACTCTAAAGTGCTATTTAATGAAACCTTTACCTTCGGCACATTTAAAGAACTGATTAACAACCAATCCTTCCCCATCGTTCACCTGGCGACTCACGGTCAATTCAGTTCTAATCCGGAGGAAACCTTTCTGCTCACCTGGAGCGATCGCATTTCCATAGAAGACTTCGATCTAATCTTTCAAAAACGGCGGCTGGGGCTACTACAACCGATTGAACTATTAGTCATGAGTGCCTGTCAAACCGCAGCCGGAGATAATCGAGCTACATTAGGTTTAGCAGGATTTGCCCTGCGATCGGGTGCAAAAAGTACAATCGCCAGTCTCTGGTCAGTGAGTGATGAATCCACTTCAAAAATGATGCAGGAATTCTATCACCAACTAACGGATCTGAAGGTGAGCAAAGCTGAAGCATTGCGACAAGCACAGCTTAGTCTTCTCGAAGAACCCTTATACAAACATCCCTATTTTTGGGCATCGTTCGTTCTGATCGGTAATTGGCTATAGGCTATTAAGCATTCAAGGAAAGTTGACCATGACTCCAGCAATCTGCCAAACTCTCTTATCCGCTACAGTAACGGGGACAGTCTTCGTATTAACAGCTAATGCTGCTTTAGCACGTTTTGTCCCCTTAGAGTCGGAACCTCCCATCAACGATAACCTGATCAGTATAGACTTCAGTCTTCCCGACGATAATGTTCCGAAAAGCCCTGTTGGTGGGGGGGTACGAGGTCAGGTACAGTTTGGTCTTCCCCAAGATTCTGCGCCTCGTTCGGGTGTTGGTGGGGGTGTCAGAGGGGATGTGCAGTTTGGACTTCCCCAAGATTCTGCACCCCGTAGTGGTATTGGTGGGGGCGTCAGAGGAGATGTGCAATTTGCTTTACCTGGCGGTTCCGCACCCCGTAGTGGTGTGGCTGGAGGCGTCAGAGGGGATGTACAGTTTGCTTTACCTGGCGGTGCTGCACCTCGGAGTGGCGTAGCTGGAGGAACTAGAGGAGATGTGCAGTTTGCTTTACCGGGTGGTGCTGCACCTCAGAGTGGTGTAGCTGGAGGCGTCAGGGGAGATGTGCAGTTTGCTTTACCGGGTGGTTCTGCACCCCGTAGTGGTGTGGCTGGGGGAACTAGAGGAGATGTGGAATTTAGCTTACCTGGTGGTTCCGCACCCCGTAGTGGTGTGGCGGGTGGAACTAGAGGAGATGTGGAGTTTAGCTTACCGGCTGATGGGAAAAACCCCTATACCAGCACTGGTGGGGGTATCCGAGGTGATGTTGAACTATTTCTCCCCAGTGAAGATTCAGTTCCCCCAACCCCAGTGGATGTAGAAACATTAGAAGAAAATCCGGTCAGTGACATTCCTGCACTTACCGCATTAGTTCCGCCGACGAAACATGGACGCACGGTTTCACCTCGTCCCACAATCTATGTTTATTTACCTCCTATTGGCGCACGGAAGGTCTTTTTTAGTATCCAAGATGAAGCGGGGAATTCTCATTACCACACCATATTGAATGTCCCTCCCCAAGGTGGAGTCATGGCGATTACCCTACCCCCAGACACACCGGGATTGGAAATCGATAAGAATTATTTGTGGTATTTTGCCCCCATTGAACCGGGTGGAATTTTACGACCCGATAATTATGCGGTGACGGGATGGGTGAAGCGGGTTGAAAATACAGTCAATGAGCAAGAGTTTGCGGACTCTCCTGTGAAGCTGGCAACTAAATATGCCGAGGCAGGGATCTGGTATGATACGTTGCAGGTTTTAGTTGAGGCTCAACAATCTGAACCGATGAATGAAACCTATAGTACCGAATGGCACGATTTATTAGAACAAGTTGACCTGGAAGCGATCGCGTCTCAACCCTTTGCCTTTGAGTAGAAGACAGAGAAATGTAGAGACGCGCCATGGCGCGTCTGGGAGCAGGGGGAACATATCATGAGTGATGACTCATTAACCAAGACGGAAAATCAAGCCATTGAACAAGGTGAGGGGTCAACAATTAAGATGAACCCTGACACGTCTCTACAGGCATTATTGCAACGCTGGCAAGGGGTTTTGCTGATTACGCCTTGTGTGGCAGGTTTCATTATTGCTGGCAGTTATTTGGGGATTTTTCGGGTTTTAGAATGGTTGATTTTAGATCAATTCTTTCTCCTGCGTCCCCAAGAACCCGTTGATGAGCGAATTGCTATCGTCACGATTGATGAAGAAGATATTGATTATGTGGTGCAGTGGCCCATGTCCGATCAAGTCATGGCAAAACTGCTCCGGACTATTAATGCCCAAAACCCCAACGTGATCGGGTTAGATATTTATCGAGATTTACCCGTAGAACCGGGATATGAAGACCTAGTTGAGGTGTTTAAAACCACCCCAAACCTCATTGGAATTACCAAAATTGCCGGAGATACCATCGACCCGCCACCCACATTAGCCGATAAAGATCAAATGGGGGCTAACGATCTGTTCCTGGATAACGATGGCAAAAATCGCCGCGCTCTTGTCCTCGGTGAAGCTGAAAGTGGTTTAATGCAAGGCTTTAGTGTAAAACTGGCTTTAGACTATTTAGCCGACCAAGGGATTGAATTGGAAGCGATCAATCCTGACAAACAAATCTTCGGTTTAGGAAAAGCCACCTTTATTCCCCTGAGTAAAAATGATGGATTCTACAAAGAATCGGATTTGGGTTGGTATCAAATCCTGATGAACTATCGCGGCGGACTGGATCGCTTTCCGAATATTTCCATGACCGATGTCTTGGAGAACCGCATCCCAGCAAACTTCTTCCGCGATCGCATCGTTTTGATTGGGGCAAAAGCGCCTAGTCTTAATGATAACTATCTCACCCCTTATAATAGCAATCTAGCTGTCTCCACGGATTTAATGCCCGGTGTGGTCATCCATGCGAATATCACCAGTCAGATTCTCAGCGCCGCTCTATCAGGGCGTCCGATGTTACGGGCAACCACGAAACCCATACACTGGCTACTGATTGTTGTTTGGTCAGGATACAGTGCCACCCTTGGCTCATTCTATATCCACCGACGCTGGCTAACGCTTGGTGGGTTATTGATCGCGGTAGGAATTATTGTTGCCAGTTCCTATTTTGCTTTTCTCTACGGTTGGTTAGTTCCTGTGTTTACGCCTTTATTAGCCGTAGTTGTTGCGGCTACCTTGAGCGTCGGTCAGGTTTTGTGGCAAAATCTGATGATTTCCTATCAGAAATTAGAAGATTATGCCCATAACTTAGAAGATAAAGTTAAAGAACGCACCGCTGAACTCGCCCAAGCGAATGAGGAAATTAGTCAACTCAACGAAAAACTCAAAGCCGAAAACCTGCGGATGAGTGCCGAACTTGATGTCGCCCGTCAACTGCAATATATGATCCTGCCCACGTCTGAGGAATTAGAAGCCATTGAAGGATTAGATCTGGCTGGGTTTATGGAACCGGCTGATGAAGTTGGCGGCGATTACTATGACATCCTCTGCACGGATAATGTCGTCACCATTGGCATTGGCGATGTAACCGGACATGGGTTAGAAAGTGGTATTTTAATGATGATGACCCAAACCGTTGTTCGCACCCTCGATGAAATTCGGGAACGTGATCCCGTTAAGTTTCTGGATACCCTCAACCGCACGCTTTACAAAAATGTGCAACGGATGAATTCGGATCGCAACTTGACCTTAGCCATTCTCAACTATACCGATGGCAAAGTTAGTATCAGTGGTCAACATGAAGAATCTATCGTGGTGCGTGCTGGGGGAATTATTGAACGAATTGATACCATGGATTTGGGATTTCCGATCGCCTTAGATGATGAAATTGCTGATTTTATTGATCGGGCGTTAATTGAATTAAATCCCGGTGACAGCATTGTCCTTTACACCGATGGTATTCCTGAAGCTGAAAATATGGAGAATGAACAATACGGGTTAGATCGATTGTGTGATGTGATTTGTCAAAACTGGGATAAATCCGCCGAAGCCATTAAAGATGCGATTATTGATGATGTGCGGCAATTTATTGGCAAACAAAAGGTTTTTGACGATATTACGTTAGTTGTACTTAAGCAAGATACTTAGGGCTTGCTGCACAAAGCCAAAACCATTAGCCATCAATACTTTGAGCTTTATTGACAGAGAGTTTGATTCAAGCAAATCGGGTAGTATTCTTCATAAGTATGGCATCACCTTGCTCAGGAAAAATGTGCCCTTGCTCCCCCAGATCCCCCAGCTTCCCCTCACCACAACACTTATTCAGCACCCCCTAATTACACTCTGATCAAAAATTAATAGGGACATTTTTTTATCTCCGGAGTCTACCAATCGGGTGATTTTTATGACTCTAACCTAATATGCCCCCTACCTGGATACCTGGTAAATGTCTGAAACCATTTAACAACTGGATAAATGGTCTTGGGGGATTTGATTTTGGCTATCAAATTGCCACAAACTCTAGCCACAAGAAAAAAAGCCAGAGTAGCCACATAAAAAAATATAGTTTACGATCAATGTATAGGTTTGTAAATAGACCCAAAAAATTAGCCTTTCGGTAGATATCTGCCTGTCTATCCGGATTTAACAGAAGTAAAGGTTTAAAGAGGGTGTACTCAACGACAACCATCAAGAGTCTAAGCTAACACACATTTCAAGGTCTGCCTTGACATCCTGGCTGTTTGCAGGGTAAGGACAGGGTCAGTTGATTCCGCAATAACGGACAAAACCCATAACAATAGCAGATAAAATGTACAACCGCTTAGTCAGGCAAGTGACTTCCAACTTAGGGTCACTAATTGCCTGAAAAAATCTTGAAGGTAGTAATTTAGGCAGCACAAAACGTTGTAGCAGTCTAGGGAATCACCAGTTGTGAAAATAGCATTGCTGATTGGGGTAAGTGAGTACGGCTATGGTTTTCACCCCGTACCCGGAGCCGTTAACGCTGTTGAAGCGATGCAACGTGTTTTGCAGTATTCTTTTGACGAGATAGAAACGCTGATCAATCCGAATCCTCCCGTGATGCGGGAAACTCTCGAAACGCTGTTGAGTAAGCGTGGCGAGGAAGATGTAGTGTTGCTATTTTTTTCGGGTCAATGTATCCAAGATTATCACGATACTGTATATTTAGGAACTAGCATCACTGCCACTCGCATGAGCGATGAGCATTCGCAAAAAGAATTAGTTAAGGCAACCGTTGTTCCAGCTTGTTTAATCCAGGATATACTTAGCAACAGTCCCTGTCCGCAGAATATTGTGATTATCGACGGTTATTGTAGCAATATTTTGGATTGGGAAATAACCGCAAACGACTATAATGAAGGCGGGATAAAACAACAACTGACGGGTGAAAAGTGGGCGTTTCTAAGCTGTTTTAGTTCCATTCCCTATTTTAACCAATCCAAATCCTCTCAACCCTCGGATTACACTCGTTACTTAATCGAAGGACTCGCAACAGGACTCGCCGATCGCAATCACGATGATTGGATTTGTGTCAAGGAACTTCATGACTATGTTTCTCAGCAGCTTAAAATCGTTGCTCCCGCTTTAAAACCTAGATTATATGCTAGCGAACCCTATCAAGCGATCGCCCTGAGTCAAGTCCCCCTAAATCGTCTCACCTTAAAGTATCGTAAAGAAGCACAGCGCTGGATTAGAGGGGGTGAAATTTCTGTTGGGGGTCGTTCGGCTCTGGATACATTAGCCCAAAGTCTACATCTCACTCCAGCCGATTGTGCGGCGATAGAAGCCCAAGTGTTAACTCCCTATCGCGAGTATCAGGAAAAATTACAGCGATATAAACAAGCGTTTCGGGAAGTTTTCCGAGCCGATAATTCACTTAATCCCAAGTCTCGTAAACTCTTAAAAGATTTGCAACAGTCTTTAGGATTGAGAGATCAAGATATTAAAGACACCGAAGAAATAATCCTATCCCAAAAGCAATCTCGCTTGGCGTCCCAACCGAATCTCGACAGTGATTCCGATATGGAAAGACGCGGCGGAACAGACATTCGAGACTCTCTCAGTCGGCGTTCTGTTTCACTCATTCGGGATCAACGAGATCAAGAAGAAACCAGCGACGCCTCCACACCGAGAGAGATGTTACCCCAATCCGGGGATAACGTTCCACCGACTCAATCCGTTGAACCCACAGCACCCCCTGTGTCAGCCTCTAAACCTGGGGAAGTGTCACCTGAAGCCGAGGATAGTGTCTCAGCCAACCAACCCCTTGATTCCTCAGCACCCCCTATCCCGTCATCCACACCGATGGAAGTATCACCCCAACTAGAAGATACTGTCCCAGCCAACCAACCCCTTGATCCCACAGCACCACCCGTCTACGCCTCCACACCGCCA
Organism: Coleofasciculus sp. B1-GNL1-01; assembly: GCF_040220235.1. Taxonomy (NCBI): domain Bacteria; kingdom Bacillati; phylum Cyanobacteriota; class Cyanophyceae; order Coleofasciculales; family Coleofasciculaceae; genus Coleofasciculus; species Coleofasciculus sp. B1-GNL1-01. The sequence continues at coordinate 96,552 of NZ_JAVJTO010000071.1, read as the reverse complement.
GAGGTTCCATCGCCACAACAGGAGAGTGCGATCGCGCCCTCATCCACCTTTGACTCCATTAATCCTGAACCAACCCAAGAGTCAACGGCATCCAATAACAATCAACCTGATCGACTCTCATTAAAACCCAATTCTATCCCCGAATGGTATATGCAAACGCCAGACGAACCGGAAACCGAACCGACTTCTGGCGTTCAAGTATCATCAAATCTTAGCAATTTCTTAAATCCTGAACCCGCCGTTTCTAAATCCTCCAATAAACTCCTCCTTTGGGCAGGAATTGGTGGCGGTTTAGCTACATTAGCTCTACTGATTAGTTTATTTAATCGTGCCGCCGTACAACCGTCAACCGATGCAACGGATACCGTTGTATCATCACCAACTACTTCTCCCACAGCGACAAAATCCCCCAACGGTGCTACTTCCAGTCCCTCCCCATCGCCTTCTCCCTCTCCTGAACCTAAACCATCGCCCGAACCTGCCACTTGTTCAGTGATTGTTACCGGAAATGTTCGTTCTGACCCAGCATCATTTCGCGATAATGTGATTACCTATTTAACTAGAGAACAAGTCCCAATCACAGGCAAACAAACCAAAGGCGGCTGGATAGAAATAAAACTTCCCAATCAAGGTTTAGCTTGGGCGCATCGGGAGGTAATCTTAGACGAAGAGGATATAGATTCCTGCATGTTTGAACAAGGAATGACAATTGAACTCGTTCCCGATATTCCACCGCCGCCCGATTTCATTTATGACGATGACGAAGATTAACAACGGTAGAGACATTCCCTGGGAACGTCTCCCTGATACCAAGTTGCGTTCAAAGATAGCAGATAGAGTAGATGGGGTGAGAGGGTGAGAGGGTGAGGGGGAGATAGGGAGATAGGGAGATAGGGAGAAAAAGAAAGTTCTACATTAGACTGCAACTTGGTATGACATCCCAGCCCTTGTTTTTAATTAGTTAAACTAAAATGAAATAATGTCATCTAAACCTTTAATGCCAATCGGTGGATATGAAAGCCAGTTACACCCTCAGTCAATCGTTAATTGCCGCAGACAGTCCCTCAACCGTAGACTTACTGATTAGCTTTCAAGGCTCGGAGTTGAATCAGCAGAACTCCTCTCGTCGTCCCCTGAATCTCAGCTTAGTCTTAGATCGGTCGGGATCAATGGGAGGAACGCCGCTACGATATGCCATTCAAGCCGCCCAAAATCTTATTGATCATCTCACCCCCGATGATTTTGTTTCGGTAGTGATTTACGATGACACCGCCGAGGTGATTATTCCCCCAGCATTAGTTAGCGATAAAGCCGCCCTGAAAACTAAAATTGGCAAAATTCGCGCCGGGGGTTGCACTAACTTAAGTGGCGGCTGGTTGTTGGGATGTACTCAAGTTCAAGCCAACCAAAGCCCGGAACGGATTAATCGTGTCTTACTCTTAACTGATGGATTGGCAAATTATGGGATTAAAGATCCGCAAGTGCTGACGAAAACAGCCTTAGAAAAAGCAGAAGCGGATATTGTTACCACAACCTTAGGATTTGGTAATAATTTTAACGAAGATTTACTGATTAACATGGCAAAGGCTGCCCGGGGGAATTTCTATTTCATTCAGTCTCCCGATGATGCCTCCCAAGTGTTTGACATTGAGATGGAAAGTCTGGTGTCAGTTGTGGCGCAAAATCTCAGGGTGAGGCTACAACCAGAAGAATTTGTTGAGGTTGGCGAGATTCTCAATAATTATCGGTTTTCCCAAGTGGGTAATACGGTAGAGGTTGTCTTGGGGGATGTGTATGGCGTTGAACAAAAGCCCTTAGCAATTCCCTTAACCGTGTCCCCGCGATCGCAATCGGGAACGACGACAATTGCTACAGTGACGTATGACTATCAAACCATTGTCGAAGGCAGTATCCAAGACATTAGCAATCAGTTTTCCATTACCTTAACCGTCGGTTCAGAAGCACAAGCCAAAGACGTCCAGCCTGATCCGCAAGTCTTGGAACAAACCTCTCAGTTAAGAATTGCCAAATTAAAAGATGAAGCCGTTTCCCTGGCGGACAAAGGAGATTTTCAACAAGCGGTGGTTAAGCTGCGGGAAACGATTGAGGAACTCAAACGCAAGACATTAGACGAATTCTTTGACATTGCCGAAGAAATAGCCCAACTGGACTACTATGCCCAATGTTTAGAAAATCGACGATTTGACCGGGCAATTCGCAAAGAAATGCGCGATCAATCCTATCAAACCCAAACCCGCGATCGCGAAGATTTAAAATTCCGGGGAACCACAGCAGGTGCTGCTAGTGGGTTAGAGGTAACGACGAATCCCGACAGTGGTGTTTTAGTCAAATGTGAACGGGTTGGAGGTAAGCTACGAGTGCGGGTTATTTCTGAGGGATATAATCCGGATTTCAACGTGCAGTTTCCCCGCAGTATCCGCGAACAAGGTGTCACCTATGTCGTGGATGAAATTACTCCTTCTGCTAATGGCACATTTTATCGCGCCTCAGGAACCATTCGCCGCCTGGTTAAACCGGGTGAAGAAAAAGCATCCACTCAAAAAACCCGCCAAGCTAAACAATTACAAACCGCTAAAGCCCAAGGAACGGCGGCTGATTTAGAAACCACAGATACGGTGGGAGATGGGGTTCTAGTTCAGTGTATCAAGGACGGGAAAAAACTGCGAGCCAGAGTTGTTTCTGATGGCTATAATCCTGACTACAATATCCGTTTTCCGCGCACTATTCGAGAGGAAGGCATGTTATATGTAGTTGATGAGGTGAAAGAAAATCCCCAGGGAGGTTCCTATATTGCTTATGGTAAAATTCGCAAATTAGTTCAGTAGTTGTGAAAGTAAGATAGATATTAAAACCTATTAGTGATGGCTTAATTACACAGACAGTTATCAGTCCACATCTCGGGAACTCATCTGATTTAATGAAGATGTTGAGTTCAACCAGTAATGCTATGGACAGGAAATCTACAAATCAATCAACTGGTTTAGGATGCTTTCCCATATTACTACCACTGTCCGGATTGGTTTTTATTTGGGTTATGTTCAAAGTTTTCGTCCCTGACCAAGCTACTTACAGTAGAAATTTTGAGGAACCTACAATGGTAGGTTCCATGAACCGCGCTCAGCAAGGTTACTATTTGGAAGAAAAAAAATTTAGCAAAGATTTTGAAGACTTAGGTTTGGGTGTTCAGCCTGAGACCGAACACTATTTATTATCAACTCGAATAACTGACAAGGCTGCATTTAACTATGTAATATCTCACGATAAAGATGTTCCTAGTTATGTAGGTGGTGTTTTTTCCGTTTCCCTAAATGAAGTTGAGTCTGATGCTTCATCGAATGAAATGACCATGCTGGCGATTATCTGTGAAGCTAATATATCGGGTCCAACCATACCCCTTTTACCCACCTATCAAAATGGTGAATTAGCTTGTGGTGAGGGGACAACAGATTTTTCCACAATCAAGAGCTATTATTAGCCACTCTTCTTAAAAAGACAAACGACATAGATCAATGGTTTAGTCTAAACTCTTGTTACTGAGACTTTAAATCAAAGGAGACTGATGATAATTATCGAGTAAATCCGCTGGATTTTGATAGACTCTCATACAGCCTGCTTCTTTTAACTCGGCTGCTGAGAAACCACCGCAAAGCACGCCAATGACATCTAGGTTAATTTTACAGGCGGCTTGAGCATCATAAGGACTATCTCCCACCACAATCGCCTCTTGGGGCGTCACTCCATCCAGCTTAGCTAATGCGGCTTGAAAGATGTCGGGATTGGGTTTTGGCTTTTCAACATCATCTCTAGAAGTTGCACCATCCACTAAATCTTCAATCTCTAAGAGTTCTTTGTAATAGTTGAGGGTTTTCGTTCGGGCTGAAGACGCCAATGCAACCTGCTTGCCATCTGATTTGAGGCGTTTAAAGAGTTGGCGCACTCCCTCAAAAGGACGCACTTGGGATAGAAGATTTTTTTGATAAAAGTCTTTGCGATAATTGGCAATATCCTCACCCAGGCGTTCAAATTCCGCTTGAGAAATAAAGACAGGGATGATATAGTCACTCCCTTTACCGATTTGATGACGGATTTTATCGTAAGGCACATCATAGCCAAACTGTTTAAACGCTTCAACCCACGCCTGGGCGTGCAGATCAACGGAATCAACTAAGGTGCCGTCTACATCAAAAATAACAGCCTTTGGCATCACAGGTTCTCCTTTTGTTTCCCTTCATTATGCCGATGCCCTTCTGGGAATCAATCTAGCTTGAGAGAGATACTAATACCGAGTTGCGCTCAAACATAGTAGATAGGAAAAGCAGGGGGAGCAGGGGGAGCAGGGGAAGCAGGGGGAGCAGGGGAAGCAGGGGGAGGGTTAGACAAGGGAGCGGACTTATGAATCGGTTAACTGCGTAAGTATTGACTTGATCAACAAAACCCCCCTTTATTCAAAATTTACTGCCTTTTTTTAGATTTAAATAAGACACCAAACCCTAACGCCACAGCCGAACCCACAATAGTCATCGGTTCAGGGACAGGGGTAGCCTGAGACGGATCAAGATTTAAGGGTTGATCGAGTTGGACTAGGATAAATTCGTTATTATCCGATTGGCCAGGACTACGCCCCTTAGAAAATGGGTAATTATTATCATTCATTACCAGTAGGGTTTTCTCATCCATAGGCAATACGCTTTCAATCGTAACAAAGGGGAACGTAAATACTCCATCTGTTGTACCATTACCGCCCAAATTATCGGGATCAGGAATATTCAGCAAATCCACTACTAATTCTTTTTGGACAAAACCGTTACTATCTATCTGATTGATGTCGATTTTGTAAATCCGCTTAAATTCAGCAGGTCTAGTAAATTTTGGATTATTAGGATCACCTTGTTTGTTATCGCGCTCAATGACCAGAAACTCATGGTCATTAATTGCGGTCAAATCACTAATGGCTTGACTTTGGGGATCTTGTTGATAGAAAAACGTTTTACCTGTATACTGTTGCTGGTCTAAATCAAACTCATTAATCAGCAGGCGATCGCCTTGGTCATCAGGTATCAATGCCCCTTCCAGCATGGCGTAGAGTTTAGTACCACTGCTATTGAGTGCCAGCCCTTCAAATCCTTTAGAATCCTCTAAATTGGCTGTACCGTCTAATTGAAGATTATCAGGAGATTGAACCAGGGGGTTATCACCTAGACCAAGAAAATTGGGCAGCGAAATTGGCGCATCCAGAACTTGACCTTCTGCCGAAACATGGAAGAGAAAGGGACCAAATTCATCACCAAACCAGTAGGTTCCATCACTCGCTTGACGGAAGGATTCAATGTCAAAATCAGCACCCGTTAACCAGCGATTGGATTGAATCATTGGGTCTACAGGAATGGTGGTGTCTGGATAAAATGATTGTTCAGCAATAATCGGAAAGTCTATCTGATTATCCCGATCATGTAACTGTAAAAAACTTTCCTGGCTAAAGCGAGTCAGGCGTTCCCCCGTTTGGAAATTAACGGGAAAAACTTGACCTGTGGTAAAATCGGGTTCGACAGCATAAACCCGGAGCAGAAAATCAGCCGAATTGCTTTTACGACCAAAACCGTTATCTGTCATAACCCGAAAGGTTCCGGGTTTAGGTCCCGGTAAAACAGCCGAAAAGCCCTGCACGGGTTGTTGATCGGTAAAGGAGATGGGAAATTGTTGTCCTGAGGTGGGACCTGGGGCGAATGTATCTGCCCCCAAAATAGCGCGTCCGGTCAGTTGAACGGCAGCGGCTGGAGAAGTGAAAATTAAGGGTATAATCAGGGAGGGTAGACTCCTGAACAATAGATAAAAAGGCTTGCACATTTGTGGGAATGAAATAATATTCTAGGTAATTAAAATTATATAAGTGTAGTGAATCATTATTCTCTGACTTCATTGAAACTTCATAAAGGTTAGATGAATATAAATATGAGATAAAGTATTTGTTACTTTGTCTTTGAGCAAACGTTGTAGGTTGGGTTGAACAGAGTGAAACCCAACGAGCTAAACCTAGCTAGTGTTGGGTCTCGTTCCTCAACCCAACCTACTATTAGGATAATCAAATCAAAGCCAAGAATTAGAAAGGGGTTAGTCTCAAGAAACTTAACTATGGTAAATTAGGCATATAAGTGTCAACCCCTGACCAATGACAAAGGACAAAGGACAAAGGACAAAGGACAAAGATTTAGTCCTGATCGGCGGCGGTCATAGCCATGCGATCGCACTGCGGATGTTGGGGATGAATCCCTTGCCTGGAGTGCGGTTGACGCTGATTACCAATGTGTCTCATACCCCCTATTCTGGAATGCTACCGGGTCATGTGGCGGGGTTCTATACTTTTGATGAATGTCATATCGATTTGCAACGTCTTGCTCAATTTGCTGGCGCTCAATTGTATATCGATAAAGCCGTAGGTTTAAATTTAAACTCGAATAAGGTTATCTGTGCCAATCGTCCTCCCGTTGCCTTTGATGTCTTGTCAATTGATATTGGTAGTACCCCGGCGCAAGAATCGGTTTCTGGCGTAGCTAAATACGTGATTCCGGCTAAACCTGTCCCCCAATTTTTAAAGGAATGGAATCGAATTATTGAAACTCTTGCACAACATCCTAAACCCTCCCTGAGTTTAGGAATTGTTGGCGGTGGTGCAGGTGGGGTAGAACTGGCAATGACAATGCAACGGCGTATTATTAATGTAGAGACGCGCCATGGCACGTCTGTAAAAATTCATTTATTTCATCGGGGAAATCAACTATTACCAGGTCATAATTCCTGGGCGCAGCGATATGTTGAGAAGTTGCTTACAAAACGGGGAATTCAGGTGCATTTAGGGGAAACGGTTTCTCAGATATTGCCGGATAAAATTTGCTGTGAGTCTGGTTTAGTTGTCGATTGTAATTATAGCTTCTGGGTAACGCAAGCCTCTGCACCGAGTTGGATTGCTGAATCAGGATTGCATACCACTTCAAAGGGTTTTATTTCAGTCGGTGATACCTTACAATCCCTCTCTCATCCTCATATTTTTGCCGCTGGTGATATCGCCACCATGGTGAATCATCCTCGTCCGAAAGCCGGGGTATTTGCGGTGCGTCAAGGGAAGCCTTTAGTGGACAATTTGCGTCACTTTGTACAAGGAAAAGCGCTACATCCTTACAAACCTCAACGGCGGTATTTGAGTTTAATTGGCACAGGTGATGGAAGCGCGATCGCCTCTTGGGGTCCCTTTGGCTGGCATTCCCGACTACTATGGCGTTGGAAGGATTATATTGATCGCAAGTTTATGCGACAATTTAGGGAGTTGCCAGAAATGGAATCAGTTAATCCTGTTCCAGAGAAAACGCCAAACTTGACGAAATACCCCCGTTTAGGGACACCGAAAAACGCCCCACCGATGTATTGCGCTGGCTGTGGTTCTAAAGTGGGTAGCCCTACCCTAGAACGAGTATTAAAACGGGTGCAGGATGAGTATCCTTTCCCCACGCCAGAGGAGATTATTCTCGGATTGGGAACGCCCGATGATGCAGCGGTGCTAAAAGTTCCCGCCGATAAACTATTAGTGCAAACGGTTGATTATTTTCGCACTTTAATCAATGATCCCTTCATCTTTGGACAAATTAGCACCCATCACTGTCTCAGCGATTTATTTGCCATGGGTGCGACGCCTCAGAGTGTTTTGGCAATGGTAACAGTACCTTATGCGACAGCCGCTAAACAGGAGGAAACCCTCTATCAATTGTTATCAGGGGCGATGAAGGTATTATCGCAGGTACAAGCGCCGTTGGTGGGAGGACATACCACAGAAGGGACAGAATTAGCCTTTGGTTTATCCTGTAATGGATTAGTGTATCCTCAGCAACTGATTAAAAAAAGTGGGATGAAACCAGGCGATCGCTTAATTTTGACTAAAGCCTTAGGAACGGGAATTTTATTTGCTGCACATCAACGTTTGCAGGTAAAAGGATACTGGATTGATCAGGCGGTTGAGTCGATGTTGTTGTCGAATCAGGAAGCGGTTAAGGTATTCCGAGATCATGGTGTCACGGCTTGTACGGATGTGACAGGATTTGGACTCGTGGGACATTTAGTAGAAATGGTGCAAGCATCGGGGGTGGCGGTGGATTTAGAGTGGGATAAAATTCCCCTGCTGGAGGGGGTGACGGAACTTGTGCAGCAGGGAATTGTCAGTTCACTGTATCCCCAGAATGTCCAAGCTGCACGGTTTATCAGGAATCAAGAAGAGATTTGCGATCGCGCTAATTATCCGGTACTTTTTGATCCACAAACCTCTGGCGGGTTATTGGCGACGATTCCTAGTGAACAGGCGGTAAAGTGTGAGCAGGTTCTGCAAGAATTAGGATATCAACAGAGTCGCATTATTGGTCAGGTAATTTCAGCTAGTTCAGACGTTCCCCCATTAATATTCTTATAAGAAATGCCCTTTTTGCCATGGCGACTAGAAGTCGCTGCTACACAAACAAAGTCCGCCTACGCGGACTAAATTATCAAGGGGGTGGCTAACCCGCATTTAATATCAATTAATGATACAGCGTCTTAGCAAGATGCTCAATGCAGCGAGCAAGATGCAAAGCCTGCGGCATGGCTTCGCTTAACGCACTACGGCAAGGATTTCGCCATTATTGACATGAAGGTTTAAATGCCGAACAGCTTAATCTCAACCGTTAACTTTAATTGTGTACACCTACTTATGAATGTAACGGTGCGAGATATTGAATGTTTAAAAAGCATAGAACCGAAACAGCTTCAGGCGTATTTAAAAGCTCATGGCTGGTATGAAGACCGTCCATTTTTGGATAATGCTATGATTTGGCTCAAGCAGGATGAGCAACGGGGGAAGTTTGAGATTTTGTTGCCTCTAAAAACCAATCTAGGGGATTATGTTACTCGCATTAGTGAGGCGATTGAAACGTTAGCCGTTGTCGAGAGTCGTTCTCAAGTTGAGATTTTGAGTGAACTGCTTTCTGGTGGACAAACGATTACACTTCAGGGAGTGGTGATGCACATTAACACGCCGAATTCTGACCCCTTAAGTGGTCAGATAATGTTGCTGGGTGTTGTGGGAGATAAACTGCGAAAAATTAAGACAGAGTTAACAGGTTATGACTATATTTTAGCAGTTAAAGCCTATCAAGAACGTTATCCGATAATCTGTCTGGGTGAATTAAGCAAAGAGACGGGGAATTTTGTGTTAAAGAATGTTCGGAATTTGATGTTTGATGAATCCTGGGATCATTAATATATATATATTTGTATTCGACTAGACCACCAGTCGAGTACAAGATTGCCATACTGGTGGCTAAACCTGAATTAAGGCAATAGGTACTTTATCGTTAAAATCATGGTGTTTTCGGGTGAGACTTTTGTAAATCTGCCATGATTTGCACGAGAAAAACAATGAATGAACCAAAAGCAGCAGAAGCAAAAGGGATTACAAGCAACTCTACTGTATCTTTGGGAACTAAGGTAAAAAGTTTATTTGACCGTATTTCTGATACTGTCGAATCTTGACAAGAGGCATTTAAGGATGTTTTGAGGTGAGAAGCTTTACCGCTAATGTTCAACTTTAATCCATCAGGAACAATCAGAATTTGTTCAATACTCTCAATTCCAGATCCTTCAGTACATAAAAATTGTCCTTGATCAATCTCTAAGACGCTTTTATTCAAAAATAACTGACCTTTGATCAGGTTAGACTGTTTTGTTCTCTCGTTGGGATTATCAGCCTCTTCGATTCTTTCTAAGCTTAGATCACTAACCTCAAGTCTTCGACCCAACCAATCAGAACTGTTGCTTTTGTCTGGAAATTTTGCAGCATAATCCAATTCTGCTCGTGATTCTGGTGGCAGATCAATATATATAATTGACCTGCTAATAATTGGCAACTGTCTCGTATATGCTCGGGGTTGTAGCTTAAATTTCAAATTTTTAATCGGTTGCTCCAAGTTAGGGTTGACAAGTGTGGCATTTTCTACCGTAACTTGTACGAGTTGTTTACCTAAACCCAGCTTAAGAAAATTGCTTTTACATCCTCCTGAAGATTGCTCAATGTTATTGTTGCTTGGGTTGAGTCCGATTTCAAAACCTTGGTCATCTAACTTATTAATATTGCCCTGATTATAGAAAAAATTAGAGATGTGCGTCCCCGGTATTACACATAAATCCTCGATGACTATCTCGCTCTCAGTAGGATTAAGGCTTTGTAAGAATAATCTGCTAGTTTCTGGACTGCCAAGCTTAAAGGTTATCCCTTCTTTCGTATTAATTCCATTTTTTATCTCTGACGCAATCTCTGATTCTTCAATAACACCACTGAGGGTGATTTCTGAACCTCCTCTAATGTCAATAGATTTAACGCGATTGATTCCTTTAAGGAGAGAAGAGTCGGATTGATATGTAAATTCTACTTGTTGAACAGTTAAATATCCTGACAACTCACTTTCCGTAGTCCATAAATAAAGAAGGACTGGTATTATACTAATCAAAAAGCATAATGCAGAAATTAAAACGATTTTGTTTATATTGGCAATAAAGTTTAATGTTTTTATAGTATTTTTTGATAATTTGTGAAAACTCAATTTAACTATATTTAATCCTAAATTAAGGATCTTTAGCGTTGTGTGCTTGACCAAATTCAATAAAAACAAACCTGTACTCAATAAACTATTCTTAGCTTTGACAATGAATTTAGTCGTAAACTTAACCAAGAAAACGTTAATTTGATTTAAATTGGCTTGAATATATTGATGCAATTTAACAGCTAAATCAAGTAATAAACTCCACCCCTGAAAAACAATTTTATGACTGACTTGAATGAGGGTTGTCAACGCCAGTTTAATCTGATGCCAAACTTTCATTTATCTTTACTTACGCAAAAATGATTTAATGTGTCTGAAATACCGATACTTGCGGTTGCGGTTGGACAGATTACCACTAGGTAGTTTAACTTGAGTGGTATATTCTAATTCATAAATACCATCGGGTAGCTGATTTCCGCCTTTATCCCGACCATTCCATTGAAAATGATGGAAAGTTCTATAGGTAAGATCATCATCTACATAAATAGTATTCGGACTGCCCTCTTTTTTGATTTGAAATGCTGTGACAATAAATTGATCATTATAGTTGTTGGTAGCTAGGACAAACTCATAACTACTGTCTGAATTTCCTAAACCTACGGGGAGGTAAACGTCTCCAATATCCTCCTGATCAATAGCAAGAGCAAACAATCGACTTGGATCAAATCCTGCTCTCAGAAAGATATTGGTTGCCCAATTAAAAATGAGGGTTTGTGGAGTCGCAGAATTTTGCGTCCAACTATTTGAACTAATTTTATCGAGACGATAGCGCTCCCGTTCTTGAAACGCTTGAATACTTACTTTTGCCTGAGAGCAAATTTTAGGAATCTGAATCGGAATCTGGTTAACTCTCCCTGAAGTTACACCATTGACGGCAAAAGAAACCAGATTAACATTGTCTCCTAATGGAGTTGGCAATACACCTTCCCAGCGAGTGGGATTTTGCCGACGTTGATACTGGCATTCTGAACGAGGACAGCGCTGTTGAGCTAATGACGTAGTGGAAACAAATAAAGCGAATGATAATAGCAGTAAAGCGGTAAAATATTTATATCTTGTGGTCAACTTCATTGTCCTCAAGGGTGGATACCCCATTGTTGTAGGGCTTGTCTTATGGTGTTAGCAGAGTAGGCGAAGTTACCGTTTTCATTGTTAGTCCCTTCTATAACTATACCAACAATTTCATTGTTTTGATTTAAAACTGCCCCACCAGAATTACCGGGACTCAGTTGAGGTTCGGAAAGCTGTAGACAAGAATACTGTGAGCAAGCAAATTGACCTGAAATATTGTTGATAAAGCGGTGAGGCTGAATTGACCATGCTTGTCGTGTTTCTGATGGATGTCCAATAACTTTTAGGGTGTCATTTCTACGAGGTTGAGTGTTGGCAATGGGTAGAGGTTGAATGTCTGGGGGAACACCGCCACTAACAGTTAAGACAACCAGGTCTAAGTTTCCTGCCCAACTTTGGGGAAGTAACTCGGCTATTTTTTGGATGGGTTGTTGTCCGGGTGGGCTGTAAAATTCTACTGCTATCCTATCACTGACTTGGCATCCTTGACTGTTGGCATTAATACAGTTAGTACCACCAATGACATGACGAGCTGTTAAAATGTAGAGCGTTCCGCCTTGGCGGTTAATGACTATCCCTGCACCAACGCCGTCATTATTAGGGATTTTGACAACAGAGCGAAGGGTAGAATTATCAGCGTTTTCAAGAGGTGGTTGTACCCAATTTTCTGATTGAGGTGCTAGGCGAGTGTTGAGTAGGTCATTGAAATTTTGAGCAAATATCTTAAGTTCGTCTTCAGATAATTCTTGTCCTTGCAAAAGGGTGTTTATTGCAGCGTTTAAATCCCCAGTTTGAGCGGCAATTGCGCCTTGTGTTATTAGTGCTGTAGGATTCTCTGGGTCTGTATTTAGTGCCAGATTAAGGACACGCTGGGCTTGATTGGTCAAACCTTGTACTGCATACCAGGGTGCTTGGCTACTAAAAAATTTTGCTATTTCAGAAGAATTTTCTATATTGACTGATTGACCATCACTGCTCGTAAATTCATTCAATAGTTCAACTTGAAAGTCTATACTAGCATCCACGAAATTTTCATTTAAATTAGATTCTTTGTAGTCAATACCACCAAAGTGTTCAATCAAACTGTCAATATTAAATACAGTGTTACCTCCTACTAAAAAATCTTCTGGCATACATTGAAATGTTTTGAAAAGATCATTGAAGGTTACAGACTCAGAATTATATATATTGGTTTGCCAATTTTGTAAACATTCTGCTAATTCTGGATGATTTTGGATGGCACTATTATTGAACGTAAAAGTATTGTTTGCATATTGATGTGCTTTGTCAATATCTTCTTGACTAGCTAGTAATATAAACTGCATTATTTGAGCGCCCTGAGTCTGGGGATATCTATTAATACCTCTTGACAATATAGTTTTCCATTCTGCTTTAATATCAATTCCTGCTTCATCTTCAAACTGTCCAAAACCAGTTGCTAAAGACAAATACATCATTGATTTCCCAGAATCACGCCTCGTTGCTTGATCTATAATAGATAATACTTTTTCCTTTTTTCCTTGTACATATAAAAAAGCACCAGCCATTCCTGTCCAATCAATCACTGGATTGTTAGATATAATTGTTGGTGTTAATGCCAAAGGATTATCTTCAGTTTCTTCTAAATTAAATGTGTTAACCGATTTTTCATAATTTATTAACGCCTCATCCATATTTCCAATGAAGGCAAAAGCTAAACTTAAACCAGCATAAGCATTTGAATCGTTCGGATCAGTACGAATGGCTTCCTGATAAGTTGCTATAGATTCATTAATTTGACCTAACACAAGCTGAGAATTAGCTTTCTGTAAATAATTGCTAGAATTTTGCTCTAAATATTCTCTGAATGTTTCCTGTTGTAAAAAGTAGATAAATGCAGTGTAAAAATTTCTCTCTTTTTTGGGGTTAAGTCTTGCTGCTATTTTATAATCCTCATAAGCTTCAGCGATCTTCCGACTTCGCCTACGCGCTTCAGCACGGTTATAGTAGACATCAGCACAGATAGGAGCAGCACTAGGTCTCGCCGAAGCACAATCAGAATTACTGTTAATCCCACTACTGTAAGCTTCTATTGCCTCCTCTAACTGACCTTTCTTAGCCAAAAATAGCCCTAACCGATTCCATGCCTCAGTATAGTTAGGATTAACTTCAGTGGCTTTCCGATAAGCATCAAGTGCCTTTGCTTCCCGATCTTCCGAATCCAGCGCCACTGCAAGAGACAGCCAAGCATATCCCCATTGTGGACTCAACTCAACAGCACGTTGATAAGCAGCGATCGCTTCACTTTCTTGATCCTTGTCGTAAAATAGAATATGACCAATACTCAGATAGGCAGAAGCATTATTAGAGTCAGCCTGTATCGCTCGTTGGTAGTCTGCTAATGCCTGATCAAGCTTTTCCTTCTTTCTCAGTGCATCTCCTCGTCCCCTGTAAGCTGCCGCATTTTCTGGGTTCAACTGAATCGCTTTCGTATAAGCAGTAATTGCCTGCTCAAAACGCTGCTGACAATACAACGAATTGCCTAGTCCGAGGTAAGCAAGGGCAGAATTCTGATTAACTTCAAGAACTTGTTGATACAGTTGCTCTGCATACTGACAATCCCCGTTCTGATAAACGCTAGCTGCACGTTCTAAACGTTCATTTTCATTGAACGGTTGACCTAAAACTATCTGAGGTGTTGCCAAGATAGGGAGCAATAGCAAGGCAACAATGTATCGGTATAAGGACATGGGAGCGTTCTGAGTAGCTGGGTGCTGATGAGGAAAATACAGACTATTTACCCAAGCTAACACAAGGATTTGATTACTGTCTGGTGATCAAGTTTGGCGAGTTAAGTGATATCTCGCACACTTTGCAAGACTCCCTACATGACACTGGAGAGGGTAACGGAACTTGTGAAGGAATAGTTAGTTCGCTGTATCCCCAGAATGTACAAGCAGCAAGGTTTATCAGTAATCTGGAACAACTGTGCGATCGCGCTTGTCCTGGAAATTATATGTGGCACTAACCATTAAGCTTACTTTTCAGCGATCGCCCGTACAGTCTCCACGGGTAACGATAACGCTTCAGCAATTTGTTCTACAGTTAAACCCATTGCCAATAACTTGGGAATCGCATTTCGTTGCGCCAACTCCGCTTGTTCTCGTGCCTGTTGTTCTTGTATTTTTTCCTGTTCAGCTTGTTCTCTTGCTCGTTTTTCTAACTTCCGCTGTTCAATAATTTCCACAAACGAAGCAAATCGCTCCCCATCAGGATGGTATAACTGTAAATTTCCTTGTTCCAATTCAAATCGAATGCCCAAACGGGGGCTAATCCAACCCGACATTCTCGGAATTGGCTGTAATATTCCGTCATCTCGTTGCCATCCTTTGAGGATTCCAGGCTGAGGATCAAACAGGTAATATTCCTCGACACCATAACGTTCATAAAAATAACGCTTGGTTTCCTCTAATTCTGTCTTCGTATTACTGTGAGAAGCAATCTCGAAAACGACTTGCGGCGGAATATTGTCTTCTTCCCACTGTTTATAGGAACGTCGATCACCCTTGGGACGTCCGATGACAACCATGACATCAGGTGCTTGTCTAATCCACGGTTCACCTTCCACTGGATACCAAAATAAATCTCCAGCAACAAAGACATTAGGATTCTCAAGAAATAGGGCATCAATTCCACCTTGAATGGTGACAATCAAGCGGAATTGGATTGTATTGTCTGCCAAAGGTTGACCGTCACTTTCGGGGTAGATGATTTTCGCGGAAGTAGAAAGGGACATACTATCACAGGAGGAAGCATTTTTTGTCACTTTAGCATATCCCTAAACTATCGTGGAGCAATGTGCTGTATGCCTGGAATGCCCAAGCCACAAGGTTTATCAGCACTCAAGAACAATTGTGCGATCGCGCCAAGTCTCAAGAATTTTTTGGTAGCTGCTACTACAGTTTTTCGGTTTCGTCAACTTAAGCCCTGAAGATAGGAACTATGCCGTTAATATTTCTAAATATTTTTAGCTTGGCAGTGTAGAAAATTAGCGGATAGAATAACTGGAATATCCATCTTTCAAGGTTAAATCAATGAAACTGCCCTTCGCGATCGCACTGCTGGCGTTGATTGGTGTGATGGTTTTTTTGATCTGGCGCGATTCCCAGAATAATGAAGGGATAGACCCCTATTTACTTAAAGCCGTAAAAGGGAATAAGGGTTTAGCCAAACGACTGCTGGCTCAGGCGCAAATGAAATATCCCGGCAAATCTGATCGGTGGTACGCGGAGAAAATTATTTATGATTTAGAGCGTGATGGTGCGGGTAGTGGGCGTCGTTCCAGCTATGGGGTTAATCGCCGAGAATTGCGGGAGAACATTTTCCTGGCTGGCTCGATGATATGGCTGGTTAACTCAGTTACCTCCTTGGTTGGTCGTTTGTTGAGATAAGGAGTCGTACCCAACAAATCTTGTCGTTTGTCAGTTGTCATTGGTAACGTTAGCTATTTCCGGTGTTCCACCCCTGAAATGATCAGCAACAGCTAGATTTGGGAGTCAGGAATTTGATAATCGTGAAGAAGTCGGGGATCTGGTAGTAGTGTGAAAGCAGCTATTACCCAATTTCTGACCACATTATGAGTAATCGCGAGAAACTACGCCAACTCCTACTCCAACTTGACGACAAGAGCTACAAAGCCTATAAGGATATCAAGGGACGTTATCACTTTTCGGATTTTACCTTAATTGTCGATCGCGTCCAAGGTGATCCCTTTGCCAGTCCCAGTCATGTTCGGGTGCAACTGTCCCAAGCGGTGGCGGATTTTCCCAAAACCCTTTACCAAAGTCGTAGTCGAGAAATCGCCTTACGGGATTACCTGACACGCCAGTTTGATTTAGTGGCGCGAGAGTTTAGTTCCCATCGAGGAACCGGAAATAGTGGGCGGATTGCGATTATGCCCGTGGGACAATCAGTAATCGAACGCACGGCGGCTTTTGTCAATGATGAACTCGTCGAAGTGCGCTTTGTCGTCGGTTTACCTGCACGGGGACGACGTATCTCTGGGCGTCAGGCGGCGGAAATGTTGTGTGAGGATATTCCAGAGATTGTTGATCAAGCGCTGAAGTACGACTCTCTAGATGCGGTAGAGATTAAACAGCACGTTGAAACCATCGAAGATGCAGACTGGTTGCGTCAACAGTTAGCCGAACGGGATTTAGTTGCCTTTATTGCCGATGATGCCATTCTACCCCGACGCAGTGGCGTGGATGATCGCCCGTTAGAGGACAATGCCTTACCCTTCCAATCCCCAGAAACCTTGCGGGAAACCTTTAATTGTCCCAATCGGGGAGAGGTAACAGGGATGGGGATTCCAGCGGGAATTACCTTGATTGTCGGCGGTGGCTATCATGGCAAGTCTACCGTCTTGCGATCGCTCGAGGTGGGGGTCTATAATCACATTCCGGAAGATGGACGGGAATTGGTGGTAACTCACGCCTCAGCCGTGAAGATTCGGGCAGAAGATGGGCGTAGTATTGCCAGTGTGGATATTTCGCCGTTTATTAACCAATTACCCCAAGGTCGGTCTACTCGTCAATTTTCCACCGCCAATGCGAGTGGAAGTACCTCCCAGGCGGCGAATATTATTGAAGCGTTAGAAGCTAATACCCAGTTATTACTCGTGGATGAGGATACGGCGGCGACAAACTTTATGATTCGGGATCATCGGATGCAACAGTTGATTGCCAAAGACAAGGAACCGATTACGCCGTTTATCGATAAGATACGCCAACTCTACACCGATTATGGAGTATCCACGATTGTAGTCATGGGGGGTAGCGGTGATTACTTTGATGTCGCCGATACCGTCATCGCCATGGATAACTTCCAACCCTACGATGTTACCGAAAAAGCCCGTGCGATCGCGAAACAGTATCAAACAGAACGGATTCCTGAAGGCGGAAAAGAGTTTGGCGAGATTGCACCGCGTATTCCCTTACCCGAAAGCATTGACCCCAGTCGCGGTTCACGAGACGTTAAGCTGAAGGTGCGCGATGTGGATGAAGTTGTCTTTGGCAAAGAGGAAATTGATTTAGCCGCCGTTGAACAAATTGTAGAGAAAGGGCAATTACGGGCAATTGCTGAAGCGATTGTTTATGCCAAACGGCACTATATTAATGGGCGAACTACAGTTGCCGAAGTGCTAAATCGGATGATGGCAGATCTTGAATCTCAGGGATTAGATTTGCTGGGAAATTTGCCAGAAGGAGACTTAGTATTATTCCGGCGATTTGAGTTAGCCGCCGCCTTAAATCGATTGCGGACATTACAGGTACGGGAGCATCATTAACATCCTCTGCTACCGTCGCCAAAAGCTGATTTGTCGGTCATAGATTTGTAGGGGCGACCCACTCAACTCAATTAAGAGAACAGACCCCTAACTATTGTCGGGTCGCCCTCCTAAAATTGGCTGACTGAGAATGATGCAAGATGTGGGGTATAATCATCCCAGTCGTCAACTTGCTCACGATTCTGCCCCACCATGGCTAATTTAAAAATTGTTAACAATTTTGATGGCAGCTTTACCCTGGAGCCAGATGCCCAGACCCATTTATTTAGCTTGTTGAACGGTGAAGCCTTCCGCCAGCAAGTCGCGGGACAACTGCACTGTCAAGATTTGGAATTCACTGAGTTATTGTTTCAACCTGTCCCCTACAGCGAAGGGACTCCCAAAGGGATGCCACGGGAGTTTGAACAGTATCACGAATCGGACGATTATGCAATTATAAATGTCCCGCCCAACTTCATGTTCAAAGCCAAAATCTTTAACCCCAGCCGTCTTTGCGCGATTTATCGAAAAATAGCCTAACCTATTGCTGATGAGTTCTGAAACGCCAACTCCCGCTCTCTCTGACTTAGACTATATCCCTTATTTGGATGAAGGGGGTAATCTCCCAGAATCCTTATCCGGTAAAATCGGTGTCTATGCCATTTTTGACCAGGATAAAACCCTGCAACTGGTCAACTATTCTCGTGATATTTATGTCAGTTTAAAACAACACCTAGTCCGTCAGCCTCAATCCTGCTATTGGTTGAAAGCGGAAACCATTGAGCGCCCCAATCGCACTCGCTTGGAAACAATCCGTAAGGCTTGGATTGAAGAAAATGGAGACATTCCGCCAGGGAACGGTCAAGATGAAGCGATTTGGAATCAGCCGATTGATGCGAAAAAGGCGATGACCGATGAGGATAAAGCCACCTATAACAAGAGTGAAGAATTAGGAAAAATTAAGCTGTTAAAGAAAATAGCACGGCGCGTTGAAGCGGAAATAGTCGAACAGTTAAATGCCCGTGGTTTGCAAGCTGAGATTCGTTTTAATCCTAAGTTAAAAGAGCAGGGATTATTGGATTTAAAATAATGACTCGCCCAGAAACCGGGTTTCTTTGTTAGACATTTCCTATCAATTTTGGGTATGGCTTCAGAAACCCGGTTTCTCAAGTTATTGTATAGACCATGCCTTATCGAAAAACCCCATTCAAGTCGGGATGTTATTATCATCTTTACAATCGGGGAAATAATCGCCACAATATTTTCTTTGAACGCGAAAATTACCTCTATTTTTTGCGCCAAATCCGTCGATTCCTAATTTCCCAGACTCTAGATGTCATCGCTTATTGCCTGATGCCCAACCATTACCACCTGGTTGTGTACCTAAAATCTAGTAACCTCTCTGACGCCATGCAAGCCTTTTCACTCTCCTACACAAAAGCTATCAATAAGCGCTATCACAGAACAGGATCTCTCTTTCAAGGGCGCTTCCAATCCGTTGTCGTCGATCAAGAAAACTATCTTTTGCAACTGGTTTACTATGTGCATCAGAATCCGGTCAAGGCTGGCTTCGTTAACCATCCAAGAGATTGGGAATTCTCCAGTTATCAAGACTACGCGAAATTACGACAGGGTACATTGCCAAAAATAAATGCCCTCAAACAGCTATTTGACTCCAATGACGAATATCAAGCCCAAGAACCTACGATGGCGATGATACAGCATTTAATTTTTGAATAGAAACAAGACATCGGTCAAGAAACCGGGTTTCTTTGAGTGAAAGGTTGATATGACGTTGCATCCTCACGAGAAACCCGGTTTCTAGGAATACTTCAAAAACCCGGTTTTTCGGAGTTGCTTAAGATATCATAATTCATATTCATCATTCATAAACAGCTTGCCTAAATCGCTCATGACGCCAACGCTGCTTAATAATCGCTATCGTATCCTCCAGACGCTGGGGGCAGGTGGGTTTGGGAATACCTTTCTCGCTGAAGATACTTATATGCCTTCGGGACGTAAGTGTGTGATTAAGCAGCTTAAACCCATGACTCATGATCCCCAAACCTATCAGCAAGTAAAAGAGCGATTTCAGCGGGAAGCGGCGGTTTTAGAAGAGTTAGGTGAGAATAACTCTCAAATTCCCCGATTATTTGCTTATTTTTCCGAATCTGGACAATTTTACTTGGTTCAGGAATGGATTGAAGGGGATACCCTGACTCAAATTGTAGACCGGGAAGGTCGGCTGAATGATGGTCAAGTTAAGGCAATTTTGTTGAGTCTGTTGCCTGTACTGGATTACGTCCACAGTTGTCACATTGTTCACCGGGATCTTAAACCGGATAATGTGATTGTCAGGCGGCGAGACGGATTACCTGTGCTGATTGACTTTGGTGCTGTTAAAGAAGCGATTAAAACCGTTGTCCATTCCCAAGCCAACACCACCCCATCGATAGTCATTGGCACACCAGGGTTTATGGCAGCCGAACAAGCCGCAGGGCGTCCTCGCTATGCTAGTGATCTGTATAGTTTGGGCTTAATTGCGGTATTTTTGCTCACGGGTAAATTACCGCAAACTCTCGAAACCGATACCCGCACGGGCGAAATTTTATGGCGTCGGGATGCGCCGGATTGTCACTCCCATTTAGCTACGGTGATTGATCAGGCAATTCGCTTTCATCCGCGCGATCGCTTTGCGGATGCTAAGGAGATGCTGGACGCCTTAAACGCCCATCCAACAACGATCGCGACACCCACATTATCCCTTTCTAGTTCTAGCGAACCTGTCCCTTCTACCCGTAAGCCAGCCGTTCCGCCAACCGTTCCTATCCGCAGAAAATCCCTACAAGCAGAGGAGGAACAACCCTCTCGGCGCTTCGGCGGCTTAATTGCTGGCGGCTTACTCCTGAGTGCTGTGGCGATTGGCTGGGGTTTAAACCGGGTATTAGAACCCTCCAATCGCATACCGTCACCCTCAGAGTCAGTATCCGCCTCCTCTGAAAACACCCCTCTGCCCTCACCTACACCGCCCCCAACTCCTTCACCTCCGCCAACTCCTCCGCCTAAACTGGTGAACCCGGAATCTCCAACATCGCTATACCCAACTGATCCCACATTCCGTATCCAAGAATCCCCAGAACTCCTGCCGTCTCCTGATCCCCCCACACCGTTTGCCTCTGAACCGTCAGTGTTATCTTCCCCCTCTCCTCCCCCGTCTCCTCTCGCTTCCCCAACTCCCCCGCCTTCACCCTCACCTGCACCCGAAAACCAGACTCCCAAACCGCCTCTATCCAATAAAATCCCTGGATTTACACCAGGAACCTCTCGAAAAGTTGTCGAGGCTGCCTTAGGCACGCCAACCCAGCTATCCAAAGGATTGTGGCATAATACCCAGGCGTTACTCTATGAAGACTTTATTCGCGATCGCGTCAGTCTCGGTTATCTGTTTGATCGCGATACTAAGCGTTTGCGCCAAACTGAGGTGGCATTTGCCCAATCAGTAGGATTAGAAGCGATGGCAGATACTTTAGATAAAATGCTGAGTCGCAATCTCTCACCAGAGATTCGCCAGGGATTAACTCAGGTTTATCAGCGTCAATCCAATCGTTATCGTTTCACCAGTAATAATGGTTCTCCCTTAAAAGGGGTGATTGAACGCAATGAACGCGATCGCATTTATATTGGCGTGTGGGAAGCTGATTTGCATTAAGTGTCATTTGTCATTTGTCATTTGTCATTCGTTCAATATTAGTAATGGGCGGGTTTAGTCACATCAGGGCGGGAAAAAAATGATAATAGTGAAACCCGCCCCTACTTCCCTTAACAATTCAAAATTCAAAATTCAACACTCAATCAGCCAGTATTTTGCTCCAACTTTGGGGACCAATAATACCATCAGCCGTGATCCCTTGTTGTTGTTGGAATCGTTTAACGGCGGCGGCTGTGGCTGAACCATATATTCCATCTGGTGTCGCCCCGACACGACGTTGTACATATTTGACCACAGATCCTGTGGCATGGTTTTCTCGCAACACTGGCATGGCTAAAATTTGAGTAATGATCTGCCAGGTTTTAGCATCAGCAGTACCTGTGGGTGTAACACCAACGATCGCCTGAAAGGTTTTGAGTGCTGCTGTAGTATCCGCTTCGTTGGAACCATCTTCTTTTAATGGTATACCTTTGGGACTTCTGATTTTGAGTCGATTTAAGGCTTTTTGAAGGTCAACAATTGGATTTTGGGAAAGGGGAATCGTCGGTGATGCGGTTTGTCCAGTTAATCCTTTGACAATTGCATTTGCCACGGCTTCGGCATCGTAGCGATCCATGTCCTCTTGATTATCGCAGAAACAGCACTCCACTAAAATCGCGGGCATCGCTGTATTTCGGAGGACGTACAAATGGGAACCATCTTTAATCCCGCGATCAAAGTACCCTAGCTCTACAATATTATTTAATACAGGTTTAGCCATATCCTTCCCCGCATTGCTGATGGCAAAGACTTCTGTACCTTTAGCTTTGCCGTTAAAGGCATTAAAATGGATGGATATAAATTGATCGACACGATTGTTATTCGCTGTATTGCACCGTTGCTGTAGGGAATTGCTGACACTCCAAGCGCGACTCGGGGTACAATCTACGACTTGATGACCCAGGGATTTGAGTTTCGAGATCACTCTCGTCCCCACCGCCTTAGTCATATCATCTTCTTTTCTGATATTGCTAGCACCAGTATCTGGAGGGCAGTTATGTCCGATATCAATTCCGTATTTCATTGTTGACTCCCAATTGGTGATGAGATGTTAATTCACTAAACTATGATGATGACCGATGACTGAACCGATGGACTAGGGGTTGACATCCCTACCACCCTTTTGTTCCGTTTATGAAATCGGTCATAGCGGTTCAGAACATCTGTTTGCATCTCCCCAATTCCAATAATCCGATCCGGAGAAAATCCTGAAAACGTACTAATCTATAGAAATTTAGGGAATTCTAGAATAGCAAGACTATGGATGAGTTTATGGTAGCCGCGATCGCTCAAGCCAAGCAGGGACTCCGGGAAGGGGGAATTCCCATTGGTTCGGTGTTGGTCAAAGAGGGTCAGATTATTGGTCAGGGGTATAATAAGCGCGTTCAAGATAATGATCCTGTCACCCACGCCGAGATTGATTGCCTGCGTCATGCGGGCAGAATCGGCAACTACAATGACACAATCCTTTACTCTACATTAATGCCCTGTTACCTCTGCGCTGGGGCTGTGGTGCAATTTGGGATTAAAAAGGTGATTGCTGGCGAGTCTCAAACCTTTGCTGGTGCTAGGGAATTTATGGAATCCCATGGCGTCGAGGTTGTGGATTTGAATCTAGAGGAGTGCCAGCAGATGATGAGCGACTTTATTCAACAGCATCCCAAACTCTGGAATGAAGATATTGGCGTTTAAGGGGAGCAGGGGGAGCAGGGGGAGCAGGGGAAGCAGGGGGAGCAGGGGAAGTTAACTCAAAGTTCTACCTTACCTGTTCACACCGAGCGTGTTACCGAGCGTGTTACTGAGCGAAGCCGAAGTAAGTCGAGTTAAGTCGAGGTGTTCACTGTTCACTGTTCACTGTTCACTGTTCACTGTTCTCTGACAAATGACCCATGACCAATGACCCATGACAAGTTAATAAAAGTTCATCAGAACTTCACTGAGTTTTTTTTGGACTTTATCTGGACTTGATAGACAATTGGCTAATCTAGTAAACAAGCTAAGGCAAGTCGATTCACACCCAAGCAATCTCTCCTGCCAACTGGCTTAATCAGCATCGGCAATTTGCAATTTGGTGAAATTTGAGAAAGACGCCTTGTTTCGCACAACTGATACTGGAAATTGTCACTAGGACTTATCAATCATGACTGGCTCTCCTTTAAAGAAATTTCTCTTTACGCCGATAATTCTTTCAACCGCCGTCTTCTCAGCTTTGACTTTACCTCTAGCGTTCTTCGGAGATCAAGAGGTCACAATCCAACTGCAAGAAGAGCCTGTACATCATGGAAAACTCCGAGATGTTGCGATGCCTTACTTAGGATTGGCAAGTGTTTTAGGTGTAGGGACGGGAATCGCGACAATTGCTGTAACTGGGTGGCGACAATCGTCTAAGAAATCTGCCCAAGCCGAAGAACAGCTTTCGGATTTAGAGCGAAATCTTCAAGAAAAGGAACAACTTTTAGAAGAACTGAAACTTTCTAAATCTCGACTCGCAGCGGCTGGACTCAATAATTTTTTAGAGAAAGAAGGCGAACAAGAATCAGGTCTGCTTTCTGAGAACGAAGATCAACCCCTGGTTGAAGAAACCGTTAAACCAGAACCGGAAATCGTTCCACCTTCTGAAAATGAAGCTCAACCTCTAGTCGAAGAAACTGTTAAACCGCAACCTGCACTAACACCTACTGTGGTGAAATCTGAGGAACAGCCGATGAGTGTTCCGTTCACCATCACCACACAACCCTTTCATACCCAACTCGCTACTGCTCATCCAGTTAGCAGCCAAACAGCGTCAGCGAAATTTGCCTCGGCTCAAAACTTCCTGGGTTATCAACCCAAAACATCAGTTCCTTCTTCTGCATCAACTGTTACCCCACCTAGCACCTCTGACGTTGAGCAACTTCAGGTGCAACTGCAAACCATCATGTCTCAGATGATTGTCATGCAAGCCGAACTACAGGCGGCTCAAAAAGCGGCTCAGTCTCAGGGACATGCAACCCAACCGCGCCATTCAACCTCACTCAAGGTGATTCAGTCTTGGTCTCAACACCCTCAGGCAGTAATTTAATAGTCCATACCCCCCCTTTTTTTAGCTATACGTCAGACTTTGGGATTGAAAATTAGTAGGGTGGGTTGAGCGAAGTCGAAACCCACCAGCATACCAGTCAGCGCCATTTACCCTAAATATTTTAGCGGCTAACCTTGGGAGAGCGATCGCACTCCTCCACGCTATCCCCTCAATCCCCTAAAATAACCAATTTTGTCTTGATGCGCGATGTCAATTTCCCCCATCAACCGACTTTGTCGGAGTAAAATTTTTATTCCTTCCTAATGCTGTCCGTCAGGATCTGCGGAATGTAGGGTTAACGGTTGAGATGAGGCAACAGGCAACACAGCACTCATGTAGGTTGGGTAGAGCGATAGCGAAACCCAACAAACAAACCTGAGATGAGAGTTGGGTTTCGTTCCTCAACCCAACCTACTGGCGTGGCACACCTTAATGGGTTGATTGGAATTGTAGGGGCGCACCGACGTGCGCCCGGTTTAACCCTTCGACTTCGCTCAGGGTTAACCGTCAAATTTATCCCACAATTTTAGCTATGTCAGTAGAGATGTTGCATGCAACGTCCCTACATAAATGATGTGTCCTAACCACTATGGCGGTTGCTATAGCAACTTTCATCAACCCGAGTTGGATGATTGAGAATCTTTTGAGGAAGCACTTTGCTGAATGGCATTGAGGAGAGCTTGTTTGTTCAGTTCATAGTTAGCAGTTTTGACGTTGCCTTCTTTGCTCCCCGGTGCTTTTTTCTCTAAATTATCGGGTAGAAGTTTCAATTGCGCCTCTTCAAGTTCAGGGTGTTGTTCGCACCATTCTGAAATCGCGGCTGATAGCGCTTCAATATCATCGGGTACAGGAGCCAATAACTGCTCTAAATTAGCCAAGTAGTCTCCGGAAAATAGAGAAGCTTGTTCGGTTAATAATTCGATAAAAGCATCGATATTTTGCTCAGGGGACGACAAATATTCTCGCCGAACTTTATTGGCTGTTTTTTTGACGGTCTCTAGAGGTAAATCTAGCGCGTAAGCAATTTGCTCTAAACCCAAGCCCATTGACATCATTCTGGGGATGGTGTCTAACTTCACTTCTAGTTGAGTCTCCTGATAAAATCGGGTTTGTTTAATCTCGCTTAATCCCAACATGGCAGCTATCTCCTCGCGGCTTTTTTTCGGTAGTTTGTAGACAATAATGGTTTCAATCAGATTAATGAGTTCACGTTGAAGCGTTTCATCGGTTAGCTGTTGCTGTGCTTGTTCGATTAACTGTCTTGCCAATTGTCCGGCTGTCTCTTCCGGCTCAATTACAAGCTTAACAACTTCTACCCCTAATGAGCGTTCTGTGGCTTCCTCTAACTCATCCAGGTAAATCCGTCTCACCCAGTTCAGGGCTAAGAGTTCATTAAACTGCGAAGCTGACTCTCGTTCAATGCTTCGGTTGGGATAGATGACGACAACTTGCCAGGGATGGGAAGGCTGGTATTGCCTTAAAAAGATGAAGAGTTCGGCAAATATGCGGTAGTATAAAGAATTATCTGGCTGAAACTGAACTTCAACGAGGTAGAAAGGTTTGTCAGGTTCGCTGGTTTTGGGTAAAAATAAACCGTCTAGGCGAAAGGCTAACTGTTTGACTTCGCGGGAGGTAAATTCATAGCTAGCGGCTTCTTCTGGAGGACGGTTAATCAGCTCAAATAAGATACTGGGGAATGTCCGAAATAGGTTATAAAAGATACTATCAGTTTTCACTAACGCTGGAATAAAATTATTTTTGCTGATTTATTATACCAAACAGTGCTTTAAGGTTTTGCCGTACCTGATATAGCCTGTCCTCTTTCCGAAGTGAAGGATTTCGCAGATGCTTCGTTTCGTTCCTCCGCTTCGCTCCGGACTCCACGAACCATGACAGATTCTACCTTAGACTGCAACTTAGTATGAGCTTGGCTGACGATTGGACATAACCAAACCCAAACCCTTGATTATTCCGACTCCCCAATTAACGTAAAAGCAGCCCAATGAAGCGGATCGGGATATCTTTGCTGAGTTGTCAACGTCGCTAACCTTAAAGCTTGTGCTTTGTCAATATTTTGTTGCAGATTTTTATAAAATTCAGTCATTAAGAACGCCGTTGAATCATTCGGGCTGTGGGCATTTTCTGCACAATTGCCGATTTGGTGGCTTGTTTGCTTAGAAAGGCAAAAGGGAATTATGACTGTTGAGTCGGACATGATATAACGTGATAAATGCTACAGTTAAGCCAGCAAGTTTTGACTGTGATGCCAGAACATTTCAGTTTTTCGAGAAAGACTGGACAGTAAGCATAAGCACAATGGGGAAGCGGGTAAAGAAACCATGTCTACCGGATCTTACGAGAAAAGTAATTGGGCTTGGCAGTTTCAGCAGTGGCAAAAACAAGTGGGAGAATGGTGGGAACTCCAATTATCCCGATTTTCTCCGGATTTTCCAGGGGGTTCCGGTTGGTCTTTACCCGCTTGGTTAAGTTCGCCAGTTCTGTTCTTTATTGCTAGGGTAATCTTTTGGGTACTGATTGCTTTGCTGGTATGCTGGATTGCTCTACAACTCATGCGACGGTTTTCTCCTTATATTTATTCGTGGAGAAACCAATTGCATCAGCAATCTGAGAAACTCACAACCACCCCAGATAAAACCTTATCCGTTGCTGATTGGTTGGCGCGATCGCAAAACTGCCAAACTCAAGGTGACTACCGTGAGGCTTGCCTGTGCCTGTATCGAGCTATGTTGCAACAGTTACATGATAGTGGACATGTTCCCCAACAACCCAGTCGCACGGATGGCGAATATCTGCATTTAGTCCAACAGTTCCCTCAGTCTAGCGCCTATCAACGCTTGCTGATCACCCATCAACAGCTTTGTTTCAGTCAGACTCCAGCCTCGCGATCGCTGTTTGAGGAGTGTCAGCAAGCCTATCAACAAATTAATCAAGGGTGATGAGAGTATCTAAACGACGGTTAGGGGTATTGAGTGCGATCGCGATCGCGGTTCTGGTTCTGATTACTCTAGTCGCCGCACCAGCAAACAATAAACTCAATAGTGGTTCAACCTATAGCCGCGCCCCTGATGGCTACGGCGCTTGGTATACATTTATGGTAGAACGGGGAACTCCCCTCCAGCGCTGGCAAAAACCTTTGAGTGAATTGGGCGATCGCCAAGATGTCACCTTGTTGCGCGTTCACAGCCGTTTAGTTCCGCATCAATTAGGGAGTACCGAGGACAACTGGGTTAAACAAGGGAATACTTTAGTTCTCGTTGGTGTCCAACAACCTGTAACTGAAGCGGCATTTAGTACCCGACAAGATAGTCCAGTTGGCAACGTTAAGATTGACACCAGGCGGCGACATAAGTCCAGCAACGATGCCATTCTTCGTGATAACTTTGGCGCGATTATATGGCAACAGAAACGCGGAAAAGGACAGGTGATTTTCGTCACCACTCCCCATTTCGCTGCCAATGCGTATCAGGATTTTTCAGCCAATTATGAACTATTGGCTAAACTGGTAACCCAGGAAAACCTAGGCGATAAAATTAGAAATGAAACGATTAACTCATCTGCCAACGCCGATCAACTATGGGTTGATGAATACATCCATGGTTACAAAGATAAAGAAGCAATCGAACGCGAAGTTGGCGAAAATGTCATCAGTTATTTAATCAAAACCCCCCTATTTCCCCTGCTAATCCAAGGCATTGTTATCCTACTTGTGGCGATTTTGGCGGCTAATCGTCGTTTTGGACAACCTGTCACTCTATCCGCCCCAGTGGTGGATAATAGTGAAGCGTACATTCGGGCGCTAGCGGCTGTCTTACTCAAAGCTGGGAGTCATGACTTTATCGTGGATAGGGTGGGCAAAGCAGAACAGCGACAACTCCAGAAAGACTTAGGATTAGGAGAGACTCCCCTCAACCATCAATCCCTAGTAGCGGCTTGGGCGCGACAGACAGGGCGTCCCGCCAAAGACTTAGAACAACTGCTGCAAGTCTCCTCTAACAAACGCCGTTTGAGTGAATCTGACTTGCTAAACTGGTTGAGAAAATGGTCGGAACTATAAAAAAGTTCTGACCCTTCACAACCTTCGAGGGCATGGCGCATAAATGTGTAGGGGCGGGTTTGACAACTATCCTTTCTTCCCTCACCCAGATACGACTAAACCCGCCCCGACGTAGAGACGTAGCATGCTACGTCTCTACATTCCCGTATTCCCTGTTCCCTGTTCCCTGTTCCCTATTCCCTGTTCCCTATTCCCTGAAACATGACGAATGACAATACCATCTTTAATCGCATTAGTCAAACCCTGGGCAAAGTTGTTTTGGGTCAATCGACTGTCGTACAACAATTACTTGTCGCCCTACTGAGTGGGGGTCATGTGATTATCGAAGGTGTACCGGGAACTGGAAAAACTTTACTGGTGAAAGTGCTAGCAAAATTAATGCAAGCCGATTTTCGGCGAATTCAGCTTACCCCTGATATTTTGCCCTCGGATATTCTGGGAACCAATATTTTTGACCTGAATAGCCGCAGTTTTACCCTCAAACAAGGACCCGTTTTTACCGAGATTTTGCTGGCGGATGAAATTAACCGCACACCGCCTAAAACCCAAGCCGCGCTATTAGAAGCGATGGAAGAACAGCAGGTGACATTAGATGGGGAAAGTTTGCCGTTACCGGACTTATTTTGGGTGATTGCGACTCAAAATCCCCTCGAATTTGAGGGAACGTATCCGTTACCCGAAGCCCAGTTAGACCGCTTTTTATTTAAACTGGTGGTGGATTACCCAGATACCGCCGCCGAAAAGCAAATGTTGCTGAATGTGCAGAAGGGATTTCGGGCTAAACGTTTTGATTTGGAACGTCTCAAACCTGTGGCAACCGTAGGACATATTATCAATGGGCGGAAAGCGGTGCAAGGGGTTGAGGTGGATGAGAAAATATTGGATTATTTATTAGCATTGGTGGCAGGTTCACGTAACCATGCAGATTTAGCATTAGGGGCGTCTCCCAGGGCGACGGCGACGTGGTTACAAACGAGTAAGGCGTATGCTTGGTTGGAGGGGCGGAATTATGTGACACCGGATGATGTGAAAGCGGTGGCGCCGCCGTTGTTGCGTCATCGTTTGATTTTGAAACCAGAGGCGCAGTTGGATGGGTTGATGGTTGATGGGGTGATTGCGTCGTTATTGAAGCAGGTTCCGGTTCCGCGTTGATGGATATGGCGATGAATAATTCAAAATTCAAACCCTAGTCAGGGCGGGTTTAGTTGCATCTGGGTGAGGCAAGAAACGATAATAGTGAAACCCGCCCCTACACACTAATATGATTATTCCGTCACAACGTCTTTATTGGCTGCTGCTACTGGGTATGGTAATCGCCCTTTTACTGGCTGTTGTGTTTAATCAGCCAAGCAGCATTTGGGGAACTCTGGGATTTGATGCGATTGTCCTGAGTTTAGCGGTTTGGGATGGACAACGGGTTAAACCGCATCGTGTCACGGTGACGCGCTATCCGTTACATCGATTATCCATCGGGCGGGATAATCCTGTGGTACTATCGGTGCGATCGCGATCGTCATCTGCCCGAATTCGCCTGCGTGATCATTACCCACTAGAGTTTGACATCTCTACACCCACTCTTTCCGCCCAACTGGAACCCAATCACACTCAGGAATTCACCTACACCGTTAATCCCAAACGTCGCGGTGAGTATCACTGGGGAGATATTCAAGTGCGCCAACGGGGGCGCTGGGGATTAGCATGGCTGGATTGGACAATCCCCGCGAGTCAGACGATGGCGGTGTATCCGGATTTGTTGGGATTGCGAGAACTCTCGATTCGCCTCACTTTAGAAAATACCGGAACCATGCGCCGAGCGCGACGCCTGGGTGCGGGAACCGAGTTTGCAGAACTCCGGGAGTATGGCGTTGGCGATGATACTCGGCTTATCGATTGGAAAGCCACAGCCCGCCGTTCACGTCCGTTAATCCGGGTATTAGAACCAGAGAGGGAGCAAACGTTAATTATTTTACTTGATCGAGGGCGGTTAATGACGGCGCAGGTGCAGGGATTAAAGCGGTTTGATTGGGGGTTAAATGCGACATTATCCCTGGCTTTGGCGGGATTAAATCGAGGCGATAGAGTGGGAATTGGTGTGTTTGACCGAGAAGTGACGAGTTGGATTCCACCGGAACGGGGTCAGCATCAGTTATCGAAATTAATAGAACGTTTGACGCCAATTCAACCTGTATTATTAGAACCGGATTATTTTGGCGCGGTGACGCGATTAGTGAATCAACAAACTCGTCGTGCTTTAGTGGTTTTGATTACCGATATTGTTGATGTAACCGCTTCGGCTGAACTCTTATCAGCCATGGGACGCCTCACGCCGCGTTATTTACCCTTTTGTGTGACATTACGTGATCCACTGGTTGATACTATTGCTCACACTCGGACTTCTGATATAGAAGCAACTTACTCTCGTGCGGTTGCGTTAGATTTAATTGCCCAGCGTCAGGTAGCTTTTGCCCAATTGAAACAAAAAGGGGTGTTGGTATTAGATGCACCTGCGAATCAAATTAGTGAGCAGTTGGTTAACCGCTATTTACAACTGAAGGCGCGGAGTCTACTCTAACAAACTGTGAAAATTCAGGTAGGGTTGTATTGACAAATAGAGTCGATGGGAATACTCTGACATGATTAAGCTTGCCCACGGGTTCAATCAGGGGGAACTATCACGATGGCACAAACACCACCAGAAGGCGATTGGACAGCAGAATCAACGGCAACTGCCAAGAAAAATAAGCTTCCTCTTATACTATGGATATTTGCAGGTTGTGGTTGCTTGTTTTTGGGTTTAATCATTTTAGGTATAGTTTCGGCAATTGTATTACCCTCTTTTCTGAATCAGGCAACGAAAGCAAAACAAGCTGAAGCCAAAAAAGATATTCGTTCAATCAATCGAATGCAGCAAATGATCTATCTAGAAACAGGTACTTTTGCTCGCTCAATTGAGGAATTAAATCTGGGAATATCGCCAGAAACAGAAAGTTATCGCTACCAGATTGTCACCCCCCAACAAATACCTGGTGTAATGGCTACAGCGGAGGCTAAAGAATCTGGACTTAGAAGTTACACCGGGGTGGTATTTGAAATTAAAGAAAATGGTGAAAATATCACAATAAATGCTATTTGTGGAACAGACCAACCCTCTACTCAACCGCCTGAAATAGTGGTAGTGCCTAGTCGTTCAGAAGAAAGACTTCGATGCCCAGCGGGTTCATCTTATCTTTACTCTATTGAGTAAAAGGTGATTATAAGTGAGAGGGTGGGGCAGGGCGGGTTTTGCACAAAGGTTATTGGTTTGTGGGTTAAGTTTGTCCCTAAACCCGCCCCTACAAATGAAACCTGCCTTAATCCCAATCTGAAAGGGGATAACAAAACCCACCTGATTTTCAACCGCGATCGCACACCAAACATGTAGGGGTAGTGAGAGGTGGGGCAGGGCGGGTTTTGCACAAAGGTTATTGGTTTGTGGGTTAAGTTTGTCCCTAAACCCGCCCCTACAAATGAAACCTGCCTTAATCCCAACCTGAAAGGGGATAACAAAATCTATCGGATTCTCAACCGCGATCGCATCCCAAAGATGTAGGGGCGGGTTTAGGGATTACATGAGGAAACCTACCTCAAATTCAACCACAAAACCCGCCCTAATCCCAACCTGAAAGGGGATAACAAAACCTATCGGATTCTCAACCGCGATCGCACACCAAAAATGTCGGGGTGGTGATAGGGGGCAGGGCGGGTTTTGCACAAAGGTTATTGGTTTGTGGGTTAAGTTTGCCTCTAAACCCGCCCCTACAAATGAAACCCGCCCTAATCCCTTAAGCGCCATAATAGGCGGGTTCATTCCCTGGCTTCCATTTGATGTTGCAGCCGATACTGGGCTTTTGTTCTTCACTGACGGGAGACTGCGCCAATACCGCATCGATCGCGGATCGTAGATCCTTACCTGTCACAGGTTGATCATTCCCTGGGCGGCTATCGTCGAATTGTCCCCGGTAGACAAGTTTGCGATCGCGATCGAACACAAAGAAGTCTGGTGTACAGGCGGCTGTATAGGCTTTCGCTGTTTCCTGGCTTTCGTCATAGCACAAGGGAAACGTCAATCCTAATTCTTGTGCCATTTCCTTTAACTTCTCAGGCGCATCATCGGGGTGAGTCGTAGCATCGTTGGCGCTAATTGCCACAATCCCCAGATCTGCATCCTGGTAGTCTCGACCTAGTTTAGCTAATTCTCCCTGTACATGCTTGACAAAAGGGCAATGACGGCAGAGAAATATCACCACTAATCCCTGTTTCCCCGCAAACGTGTCTAAGGATATCGTTTCGCCCGATACCACATCGGGTAACTGGAATTCTGGGGCTTTGTTGCCTAGAGGCAACATGGTTGAGGCTGTGAGTGCCATGATTTTAACTCCTTTACTATTAGCTTAAATTATTAATTTATAATAATTTATAAATTAAATCTATAAATAGAAAGTTGAGCCAGTCCACCTGGGAATAACTGAAACAGAATCCCCTTTCTATCCTGTGACCGATTATCCCAGCAAGTCCCATGCCAGTGTTAGACTTTCCCATTGCGTCATCACCCCAGGTGGCGATTGATACTCAACCCATAACCGTTGTACCCGATACACCTGTGATAGACGCGATCGCGCGGATGAGTCAACGGCGAAGCACTTGTTCCTTACCGTGTTTCAATGTAGCACCAGAGGCTAATCCAATCAACGAACGACGCGCTAGTTGTGTTCTGGTGTTGGAGAAAACGCGACTGGTAGGGATACTGACGGAACGGGATATTGTTCGGTTGGTGGCTCAAGGGATGAACTTGGCTGGGGTAAATGTGGCGGAGGTAATGACGCGACGTTTGATTACCTTGAAAGCGTCGGAATTTCAGACAATTTTTACCGCACTTAACCTGTTTTGTCACCATCGCATTCGTCATTTACCCATTGTCGATGATGGGGGGAATTTACAGGGTATGGTGACGCCGGATAGTATTCGCGCTTATTTGCAACCCAGTGACTTACTACAATTGCGTCGGGTTGAGGATGTGATGGTAACCTCTGTGATTCAGGCGAAACCGAACGCCTCTGTTTTGGATGTAGCGCTGCTAATGTCAGATTATCGCGTTAGTTGTGTGGTGATTGTTGAGGAGAAAAACGCGGGTGCATCGCCACTTCCGGTGGGAATTATTACCGAACGAGATATTGTTCAGTTTCAGGCGTTGGGTTTAGAGTTTTCCGCCATTTCCGCCCAAACTGTGATGAGTACACCCCTATTTTGTCTGAATCCCAAAGACTCGTTATGGGAGGCTCATCAACAGATGTTGTCGCGACGAGTACAACGATTGGTGGTGGTAGATAGACAAGGAAAATTGGTAGGAATTGTCACTCAAACCAGCCTGCTGCAAGCTCTTGATCCGATGGAAATGTATCAGGTGATTCAGGTTTTACAGCAAGAAGTTCGCCAACTGCAACGGGAAAAGGTTGAGTTATTAGAAAATCGCACGATTCAACTAGAACAGCAAATTCAAGAACGCACGCAGCAACTGCAAACGGAACTAACGCAACGTCAACAGATAGAACAACAATTACGGGAAAGTGAGCATCGTTATGCGACGCTAGCCGACGCCTCGCCCGTGGGAATTTTCCGCACTAATGCTCAAGGAATTGGCTTATATGCGAATCAACGCTGTGCTGAAATTACTGGAATTCCCATCGAAGAAATCCTGGGACAGGGATGGGCAAAAACCTTACACCCGGAAGACTGCGATCGCGTGATTCGTGACTGGCATGATGCGATTGAGCAACAGGAAGTTTTTTTCTCAGAGCATCGCTTTCTCACGCCTGATAATAAATTAACCTGGGTATTTTGTCAAGCTGTCCCGGACGTTGGAGCCAATGGCGAGACTCTGGGATATATTGGCACACTCACCGATATTAATAGTCGCAAAACAGCCGAAGCCGCCCTGAAAAATGTTTTTGCAGCAACGGCTAAAGTTACAGGTTCTGACTTTTTCCCCGAATTAGTCCGCCATATCGCCCTAGCTTTAGGCGTTTCTCATGTTCTGGTTAGCGAGCGAATCGGGGATTATTTTAAGACATTAGCATTCTGGTCAACGGGTCAATTACAGCCAAACTGTACCTATCCTATTGCCAACACGCCTTGCCAACGGGTGTTAGCAGAAGGAACCTATTGGTGTCCAACTCAGGTACAAAAAAACTTTCCCCAAGATTCGGCTTTAGTCACCTTAGACGCCGATAGTTATATGGGTGTAGCCTTGATAGATGGTGACGGAAATCCAATTGGTAATCTTTGCGTTTTACACGAACAATTCATTCCTGAACCCCGACAAGCATTAGCCATTCTCCAAATTTTCGCCGCTAGAGCCGCCGCTGAATTGGAACGCAAACAAGCGCATCAAGCCTTGGAACGTTTTAATCAGGAACTAGAACGTCGCGTTAAGGCGCGAACCCAAGAGTTAGAGTTTCACAAATTGGCTCTCGATTATTCGGCAATTGTGGCAATTACCGACAATAAAGGTATTATTACTTATGTCAATAAAAAATTCTGCGAAATTTCTCAATATTCTCCAGATGAATTAATTGGTCGAACCCACCGTCTGATTAATTCCGGATATCATCCCCCCTCTTTTTTTCAGCAAATGTGGCAAACAATTGCCCAAGGTCAAGTTTGGCAAGGAGAAATCAAAAATAAAGCAAAAGATAATAGTTACTACTGGGTGTATACTACCATCGTTCCCTTTTTAGATGAGCAAGGCAAGCCATTCCAGTATTTATCAATCCGCAATGATATCACAGAGCGTAAATATGCTCAAGATGCTTTATTGCAAAGTGAAGTCCGCTTTCGCTCTCTGTTTGAAGCAGCTCCCGATTGTATTCATGTTATTGATTTCGATGGGTTTATTTGGCAAACTAATCCCGCATCAGTCGAACAGTTGGGGTATAGCGAAATTGAATTGATCGGTCATCGCTTGGATGAGTTCTTGACGCCAGAGTCAAAACAATGCTTTGCTGAACAATTCCCCACACTTTTGGCAACAGGGAATAATCGCTTAGACGTGGAAATGATTCGCCGGGATGGCACTCTGGCGATTATGGATTTATCGAGTTCCTTGGTACAGGATGAACAGAAACACTGTGCCTATATTGTTGTCATTCAACGGGATATTAGTGATGCCTATCAACAAGCGATACAACGCCAACAGGCTCAAGCCAATCTCCAACAGAGTAATCAGCTATTACAAGCGATTAGCGCCGCGCAATCTCAATTTATTGCCGATGCTAATCCATATTATCTTTTTGATGGACTCCTAGACAGTATCCTAGGGCTAACCAATAGTGAATATGGCTTCATTGGTGAGATTCTCTATGCAGAAAATGGGGAACCCTTTGTCGAGGAAGCCTACATGAAGATACGGGGTAGACCTTATGTCAAAGCTCATGCAATTACCAATATTGCCTGGAACGAAGAAACTCGCAACTTCTATGACCAAAATGCTGCCCAAGGTATGGAATTTCATAACCTGAAAACTCTCTTTGGTGCAGTTATTGTTACGGGTAAACCTGTTATTTATAACCATCCTGCCACTGATCCGCGTCGGAGGGGACTCCCAGACGGTCATCCGCCGCTGAATGCATTTTTGGGACTACCTTTTTATATTGAAAACAAATTTGTCGGTATGGTTGGCATTGCTAATCGACCAGGAGGATATGATGAAAGCCTTATCGAGTATCTGCAACCTTTCCTGGCAACTTGTGCCAATATTATAGAGGCTTATCGCAATGATAAGCGCCGCCAAAAAGCGGAAGATGAGTTGCGCCAGAGCCAAGAACAGTATCGGTCTGTTATTAATAGTGTCAAGGAGGTTATTTTCCAAACCGATGCTCAAGGAAACTGGGCATTTTTGAATCCAGCTTGGACAGAAATTACTGAATTTTTAATTGAGGAAAGTCTGGGAACTCCTGTTTTGGATTACATCCATGGAGATGATCGACAACTACACCTCGATGTCTTGAAATCCCTAATTAATCGTCAACAGGAATACTGTCGCCAGGAAATCCGCTACTTGACTAAAAACGGTGATATTCGCTGGCTGGAAGTGTTTTCCCGCCTAACTTTAGCCGTAGATGGGAGCCTTAAAGGAACATCAGGAACGCTGACTGATATTACAGATCGCAAACTTTATGAACAAACTCTCAATCAACAGTTAATGGCAATTGAAGCCGCTATTGATGGAATTGGTATTTTAAATGAAAAGGGTGAATATATTTATCTGAATCAAGCGCATCTGGAAATATTTGGCTATGATACGCCGACTGATTTATTGGAAAAAACCTGGCATCAGTTGTACTATCCTGATGAAATCAGTCGCATTGAACGCGATATTTTTTCCGTGTTGATTGAGAATGGATATTGGCGAGGAGAAACCTTATCGAAACGCCGTGATGGTTCGACATTTGCTGAGGAATTATCCCTGACGTTAATTGAGGGTGGCGGACTGATTTGTGTCTGTCGTGATATTACAGAACGCAAAAAAACTGAAGCGTCATTAGCCAAGCGCGATCGCTATTTGACGGCGTTAGTTGAAGTGCAGCGTCAGTTATTAGCCGCACCCGTTAATCAGGATGTTTATCAGCAAATTTTGACCATTTTAGCCCCGATTGCCGATGCTAACCGAATTTATGTGTTTGAGAATCATTATGATGAAAGCGGACAACTTATGAGTAGCCAACGGGCAGAATGGTGCGCCCCAGGAATTGAACCCCAACTGGATAATCCCGCGTTACAAAATGTTAGTTATTATGATATTGTGCCGCGTTGGATGGAGGTTTTAGCCCAAGGCGGTATAATTAATGGGATTGTGGCAGATTTTCCGGCATCGGAACGGTCTATTTTAGAACCACAAGGGATTTTATCGATCCTCGCCTTACCGTTGATTGTCAATGGAGAATTCTTTGGATTTATTGGCTTTGATAATTGTGTCGAAGCCCGACAATGGCAACCTTTGGAAGAGGGATTGTTGAGTTCTGCGGCGGCTGCGATCGCGCTGGCAAAAGAACGTGAAATCACGGCAAAAGCATGGCGAAATTCTCAATCTCAACTCCAAGCTGTTTTAGACGCTGTACCGGGCTTAGTCTCTTGGATTAGTTCCGATTTAATTTACTTAGGCGTCAATCGCCATTTAGCCTCTCGTTATCATTTAACACCGGAAGATTTCTTAGGGAAAGAAGTTGGTTTTGTTGAAAATAATCGTGATTTTGCTGAGTTCCTGCGTCAATTTTTTGCCAGCTCAAGTCAAACTATGTCTCAAACACTCCGGTTTGACATGAATGGCAATATCCAGAATTACTTGATTGTGGCTCAGAAATATCAGCAAAGCCAAGTCTGTGTGGCGGTGGGAATTGATATCACCGAGCGTCAAAAGGCAGAAGAGCAGATCAAAGCGTCGCTGAAAGAAAAAGAGGTTTTACTCAAAGAAATTCACCACCGAGTTAAAAATAATTTGAATGTAGTGTCTAGTCTCTTGGAACTACAAGCCGACTCCATTCCTGAACCTCACATCGGCAAACTTTTTGAAGAAAGTCAAAATCGGATTTACTCCATGGCGCTGATTCATGAGAAATTATATCGCTCGCCAACTATTGGACAAATTAACTTAGAGGACTATATCCAAGACTTGGCAAATAATCTCTTTGATTCCTATAATGTTAGTGAGGATTGCATTCAGTTGCACATCAATGTTGAGCCGATATTCCTCAATATTGAAACCGCTACGCCTTGTGGCTTAATCATTAATGAATTAGTCTCAAATAGCCTCAAACATGCCTTTCCCGATGAGCAAGAAGGAATTGTGTCTATTAACTGTCATCAACAGTCAGATGGGCAAATTCACTTAGTCATCAGCGACAATGGCATCGGATTTCCCGAAGCGTTGGATTTTCAGGATACCGAATCCATGGGGTTTCAAGTCGTTTGTACACTAATCGAACAGTTAGAAGGAACGATTGAACTCCAACGCACTCACGGCACAGCATTTTCGATTCAATTTAGCGAACTTCAGTATCAAAACCGGATCTAAGCAGATGAGCGATATTCACATTCTAATTGTCGAAGACGAACTGTTAATTGCCAAGAACTTATCCCGCAAACTGAAAAAGCTGGGGTATAGCGTTGATGCCATTGTTTCCTCTGGAGAAGCAGCGATTCAAAAAGCGGCGGAAATTAAGCCAAATTTAATCCTCATGGATATTGTGATTAAAGGAGAAATGAATGGGATTGAAACGGCGGCTACGATTCATCAGCAATTGGCTATTCCCGTTATCTATACCACAGCTTATGCCGATGATGATACCTTACAGAGAGCGGAAGCCACAGGCTCCTATGGTTATGTGATCAAACCCTTTAAAGAGCGAGACTTACATGCGGTAATCAAAATCGCATTGAGTCAACATAAACAAGCGCTAAAAATGCGACAATTGTTGGCAGATCAGAAGGTGATGAATGAAAATAAATCACGGATACTTTCCATGGCGTCCCATGATTTACGCACTCCCTTAACTACAATTCAGATGTCAGCCGAACTGCTTCAGTTAAAAGCAGATCAGGAAGATGAGCGAAAAACTCGGCATTTTAAGCGGATTCAAAACGCCGTGACGAATATGAATCAGCTATTGGAAGATGTTTTAACCTTGAGTCAAGCAGAAGCGGGAAAATTAGACTTTCAACCTGAGCCTTTGGATATAATTGCTTTATGTGAAAATCTGATCGAACAGTTAATTCCCCTTGTCAGTCAGCAACATAGCCTTAATTTCAGTTATCAGGGAGAGTTTCCCCTTGCCTATTTCGATGAAAGCTTACTGCGGTATTTACTCACCAATTTGCTCACCAATGCGATTAAGTATTCCCCCCAAGGGGGTAATATTCGGTTAGCAGTGACAAGGAATAACCAACAAGTTACCTTTCAGGTGCAAGATGAAGGGATTGGTATGCCTCCAGAATACCTGAACAAACTCTTCCAGCAATTTGAACGCGCTGCCAATGTGGGTAATATTAAGGGTACAGGATTAGGATTATGTATCGTTAAGCAAGCAGTTGATTTACATGGTGGTGAGATTACGGTTGAGAGTACGGTGGGAGTCGGTACGACGTTTACGGTTACGTTACCGTTCCACCAAACCCGCCCTTCGTCAAAAAAGGTTGTGTAAGAAACAATAAGCGTGAAACCCGCCCCTACCCATTAATCAGGGCGGGTTTTGAATAAACGTTATCATCCATCGCAACAGGAAAATCCCTAAACTCGCCCCTACATAGGGCTTGCTGAATGAGTATTGTAGTGGGGTAGGGAGCAGGGGAAGCCGGGGGAGCAGGGGGAGCAGGGGGAGCAATGATACATTTTCCCTGATAGTGGTGCAAGGGTATGAAAGGGTTTTACCTTATGTTCTTGAAGATGAGCCAATGTCCATGCGACTCAAAGCCTTGATAGATAAGGGTTTTGGAGTTGTGCAGCAAGCCCTACTTAGCAAACTACCCTTTGGTAAGGCTTCGCCTATATTGGCGTAGCCGTGACGTTCCAGTCGCTGGGACAAAAAGGGTATTGCTTAAAGCTGACTTACTATTATACCTTATTTTCCGAAAAAAAACAGAAAATTTCCATTTTCTTCACAAGTAGTTTAGAATCAGCGCTTATAATCGGTACAGTATCTGTAGTTTTCTGTCACAGTTCTTATCCAACCTTAACAAGTCCTATTAGTAACCACTTAAGTGATGCATAGAATCCTTTTAATCGATGATGATCCCGCAATCTCAGAACTGGTCTCCATTAACCTAGAAATGGCAGGATACGAAGTTCACCAAGCGCCCGATGGTATCAAGGGTCAGGCGCTAGCGCTGCAACTTCAGCCCGACCTGATCATGCTAGACTTAATGCTCCCTCGAGTCGATGGCTTTACCGTTTGCCAACGGTTGCGTCGGGATGAACGCACCACAGATATCCCCGTGTTGATGTTGACAGCTTTGGGTCAAACGCAGGATAAGGTAGAAGGGTTTAATGCTGGTGCGGACGATTATCTGACCAAACCCTTTGAACTCGAAGAAATGCTAGCACGGGTACGCGCCTTACTGCGACGTACTGACCGCATCCCCCAAGCCGCCAAGCATACGGAAATCCTCAACTATGGTCCTTTGACCCTGATTCCAGAACGGTTTGAGACGATTTGGTTTAATCAGACGGTTAAATTAACCCACCTGGAATTTGAACTGCTACACTGCTTATTACAGCGTCATGGTCAAACGGTTTCTCCCAGTGAAATTCTCAAAGAAGTCTGGGGATATGATCCAGATGACGATATTGAAACCATTCGCGTCCATGTGCGTCACCTGAGAACTAAACTCGAACCTGATCCCCGTCATCCCCAATATATTAAAACAGTATACGGTG
The DNA here is from genome assembly GCF_040220235.1 of Coleofasciculus sp. B1-GNL1-01. Classification (NCBI taxonomy): domain Bacteria; kingdom Bacillati; phylum Cyanobacteriota; class Cyanophyceae; order Coleofasciculales; family Coleofasciculaceae; genus Coleofasciculus; species Coleofasciculus sp. B1-GNL1-01. Next base: position 55,193 of record NZ_JAVJTO010000071.1, on the reverse strand, counting down.
CAGGATACTGTCTGGAGTTACCCAATAGTGAAGAAACCGCCGAGGCGGGATCATCCAATTCAGCAAAAGCAGAATAGATTGGGGATTGGAGACGTGTTGAGTGTTGAGACGCGCCATTATCTATATGTAGAGCTTGCTGCACAACCCGGAAACCCTGATCCATCAATACTTTGAGGCGTATGGACAGTGGATAAAGTGCCAGGAAATGGGGTAGCATCCTTCCTAAGTATGGCATCACCTTGCTCAGGGAAAATGTAACCCTTGCTCCCCCAGCTCCCTCAGCTTCCCCAGCTTCCCCTGCTCCCCCTCACCTCACCACTTATTCAGCAAGCCCTAAGTAAAGACTGGATTATCAAGGGGGTAATCAACCCGGATTTGGGATCAGAGAGTGGGTTAGCGATCGCTCTTATTGATCATCATTCTCTTCAGATGACTTCCGGTTCGATTCTTTTTTCAACTTCTCAAGTTCACGCTGCGTTTGCTCTTTCCCCCGCTTTGCCTCTTTGTAATTGGGTTGATACGTCAAAGCATTTTCATAAGAGGTCAAGGCTTCGTTGTATCGCTTCAGGTTAAATAAAGCATTAGCGCGACTATTCCAAGCTTGGTAATGGCTGCGCTTATGGGCAACAGCTTGGTCATACGCCGCGATCGCGTCTTGGTATTGCTCCAATGTATAGAAGACATTACCCCGGTTATACCAGGCTTGCTCAGAATTAGGTCTCAGTTTCACCGCCCTCTCGTAAGCCGTTAACGCTTCCTGATAACGCTGCAATTGATGCAACGCCCAAGCCCGACCATACCACGCCTCATAACTGTTGGGCTGAAGTTTAACCGCTGCTTCAAATGCCGCTAACGCCTCTTGATATTGATTTAAATTATTCAAAATACTGCCCTGACTGTACCACGCCCGGTAAAAATCCGGCTGGAACTGAACCGCTTTCTGGTAAGAGTCCACCGCGTCACGATGTTTGTTCAAATTGACAAAAGCATTACCCCGTTGATACCAATATTCGGCGGAATCGGGCTTATGTTCTACGGCTTTGTCATAAGATTTAAGCGCCTCTTCGTACTGTTGTAAATTATGTAATGCCCAGCCGCGTTGATACCAAGCTGAGGAATAATTGGGTTGAATCTCTAACGCTTTATCGTAAGATGCGATCGCCGCCGAATAGCGCTGTAACTTCATCTGTACCATCCCGCGACGTTCCCAGGTTTCCACGTCCTCCGGTTGCAGTTTGGTGACCTGATCAAAGGCACTAATCGCCGCTTCATAACGCTGCAATGCAGCCAACGCCTCTCCTCGCCCTTTCCAAGCCTCTGGATACTCACGCTGAATTTGAATCGCCTGATCATACGCATCCAACGCCGCCTCAGACTGACCCAATGCCAAAAGCGCATCCCCTTGACCCAGCCAAGCTTCAGCATAGTCCGGTTGCAGTTCAACCGCCCGATTATAAGCACTGAGGGCGTCCTCATATCGCCTCAACTCCAGCAGTGTTTCACCTCGGTTATAGGATTGGGTGGCATTGGTAGAATTAATCCAGTTAATAATCGCCACTGTCGCCCCTCCCCCACCAGCAATTACCGCCATGGCAATTAATAGGACAACGATCAGTTTCTTCCGTTTAGAGGATTGATTAACAGGTGATGGGGAAGCAGCGCCTAAAGCCACCGTCGCCTTCGTGGGTTGAGTCAAGTCATTCAACGCCTGCAGAGCCGCCTCCGCCGAGGGATAGCGTTCGCGAAAATCGTAGCGGATCATTTTATCCAGAACCTTCGCCAACTCGGGACGAACCGACGTGCGATCGCGCCAGCAAAGTTCTCCACTGTCGGGATCAACAGGTAGTTCCTGAGGCGCTACCCCGGTTAACGCTTGAATCCCAACAATTCCCACCGCATAGATATCGCTACTCAAACGGGGATTCCCATTGGCTTGTTCACTGGGTCGATATCCCGGCGTACCAATCGCCACCGTAAAGCTAGAGGATTGTCCCTGCACCACCTGAGTGCTAACTTGTTTCACCGCGCCAAAATCAATTAGGACTAACTTACCATCCGATTTACGCCGGATCAGGTTATGGGGATTAACATCGCGGTGAATCACATGATGCTGATGAACAAACGCTAATATAGTTAAGATTTCCTGCAACAGATCAATCACCTGCTGGTCTGACCAGGACGTTCCCGGCGTCAATTCCTGACTCAGATTATCCCCTTCAACCAGTTCCTGCACCAAATAGAATTCTTGACTCTCTTCAAAATAGGCAAATAGCTGAGGAATTTGGTGATGATGACCCAACTGATGCAGGATTTTAGCTTCCGTTTCAAACAAACGCCGCGCCGTCTGCAACGTAAACGGGTCAGTCGCTTGGGGTTTAAGTTGCTTCACCACACAATCGCGATCGCTGGGCAAGTGTCGGTCTTGGGCAACAAATGTAGCACCAAACCCACCTTGTCCCAGTTGCCGCACGATATTATAGCGTCCACCAATTGTTTGTCCGAGAGCCAAGTTCATTGGTTTTATCAAGCCAATCCCAGCATTGCCATGCAGTAATGATATGATTGATTCTGACACAAAATTTTGCCAATCCCTTCCCCAGCTTCCCCAGCTCCCCCAGCTCCCCCAGCTCCCTCTGCTCCCTCTGCTCCCCCAGCTCCCTCTGCTCCCCCAGCTCCCTCTGCTCCCCCAGCTCCCCCAGCTCCCCCAGCTTCCCTACCTCCCAGCCAATTTCTGAATTCCATGACACTGATGCAACTCCCCATTGGGCATCGTCGTACCGCTTAAATTCGCCCCTTCCAGATTTGTCTGACTCAAATTTGCCCCTTGTAAGTTCGCGCCACTGAGAATCGCCTCACTCAAATTTGCGTCCTGCAAGTTGGCATCACGGAAGTCTGTCCAACGCAAGTTAGCCTTACTTAAATTGACCCGACTCAGATTCGCCCCTTTTAAGTTTTCTCTCTTGAGATTAACACCACTTAAATCTACTCCGGCGAGAGAGACATCAGGCGCAATTAAATAAGCACCCCCTCGCTGAGGATCGAACGCTTCAGGAAAATGAGTTTGCAGATTGTACAGACTGCTTTGCCACTTAACTTGCTCCAGATTTGCCTCACTTAAATCCGCTTCAAATAAATAACTGCGACTCAGATTGCTGCGACTGAGATTAGCGCCAATTAACAGAGAACCCCGCAGATCCGCGCCCAATAGCTTAACCTGGCAGAGATTAGCACCATTGAGATCAGCGCCCATCAACCGGGCAAAACTTAAATTAGTCCCAGTTAAATCCACACCCGTCAACGTGGCAAAAGTCAAATCAGCCGCCACTAAATTCGCTCCCATCAAATCAGCACCACTCAAGTCAGCACCGCGCAGATTTGCTCCTTGCAAGTCAACTCCCTGCAAATTGGCATTATGCAGGGTAGCGCGGCTCAAGTTAGCCTGGACTAATGTCGTTTGGCTCAGGTTGGCATGAGTTAAATCTACCGCTCTCAGAGTCGCACCCATCAGGTTGACTCCATTGACGTCGATGAGAAAAAAATCTCGTTCGCCAGCTTGGTATCTACTCAATAGTTCATCAGGGTTCATCTGAATTTACCTTTATGTTTGGCTAACCCTTAGTCGTCTCGTTGCGGAGTTTGTACAGCCAATGCCCATTTAATTCTCTACAAACAATTGAAAGGCTGAGTAGAGAGCTTCAACGAGGGTTAATAGATCGGATGCTTTGGCGGCATTCACAGCAACTTGACCAACTTGAGTCGTGACTTATTTGCAAGTAGATGCGCTGACCTGATTTATTTTCTCGACAGATCAATCTTAATCATAGTATTAATTTCAAGATTAGGAACCAACCTAACCAAAGCTTTTCGAGTTCCCTCCCCTTGATAAGGGGAGGGTTAGGGTGGGGTCAGATCAGGGTATTGCAGAGTTTTTAGCTCGAATTATAGCGAAGACAGCGCAACTACGAACTTGATTGTTACATGGGTTACTTATTTGGGGTGATGGGAATATGTCCCGGTTGAAGCGTAACCCGTTCTAACCAACTCAGGATGGCGGGAAATTTGCTTAAATCAAAGCCGCCTTCATCCGCAACATGAGTGTAAGCAAACAAGCCAATATCCGCTATGGTATAGCGATCGCCCACAAAAAATCTATGCTGTTGTAAGTGAGTGTCCATCACGGTTAGCGCAGCATAACCTGGTTGGCGTTTTTGCACAAGAGCCTCCCGATACTCATCTGCTTTTCCCAGTATCGAGATCCAATATCTGGATGTGGCGATATAGGGTTCGTGGCTATATTGTTCAAAAAATAACCATTGGAGTACCTTTGCTCGTTGCCAAGGATCATCAGGTAGAAATGGTGTTCCGTGGCTCAGATAACATAAAATGGCATTGGATTCTGCCAGAAATTTACCCGGTTCAACTTCTAACACAGGAACTCGTCCATTGAGATTTTTGGGCATAAATTCAGGAATTCGGCTTTCTCCTTGTAATATATTCACGTTTACCCGCTCAAACGAAATCCCAAGTTGAGTCAGTAACAAACGTACCTTATAGCAGTTTCCAGACGGTAAAAAATCGTATAGTTTCATCATTAGTCATTAAATAAGTAGGTGGACACAATTAAAGTTAGCGGTGGAGATTAGGGAACAGGGAACAGGGAACAGGGAACAGTAAGGGTTTGAGGCTTGTTTACATAACTTAATCTAGTTAAATTTATTTCCACCAACCTACTTATAGCAACATGATCAAAGGGCAAAAACGCGATCGCATTTCCGGGGATGGAGTCGGCGCTGAAATCGGCTGAACGGGTGGCGGAGAAACTGTTCATCGCGAACATTCTATAAAAAAATAACAAAACCTTAAACAATCAGGTTTAAGAGTTGTTAAAAGCCATTGAATGGGGATGTAATTCAGGTACAATTTTCCCTTTACTAAGAATTGCGAAATCGAGCAGTGAGATGACAACGACAAAAGCCTTGCAATTTATGCGGAGAACCGCAGAAGATGAACAGCTACAGCAACACCTAGGGGAAGTGCTAGGGGTTGGCGATGGCGATATCAGTAGTCAGTTTGAACTGGACCCCGCAGAAGCCGAAGCCTTGACGGGCGATCGCGCCCCCTTAGTCGTCAAGTTAGCCTCCCAGCAGGGGTTTAATTTTTCTGTTGACGATTTAAGAACCGTTGTTGATGCGTTTGGGCGATATCAGTTAGGAGAACTGTCTGAAGCAGAGTTCTCGCAACGCATTGGATTATCCAACCTCGATCAAGGCACAAAAGAGAGTATTCCCTCGATTAAAAAGACATTAGAATTTGTCTATCGGGGAACTCGCTATCAACGAATTAATGGGAAACTCGTCCCGGTGATCCAACCCACTAATTCTACGCCCAGCGTGCTGCAATTTATGCAAAAGACATCAGAAGATCAGGGCTTAAAACAACAATTAGCCACCCTGTTGGGCGTTGGTGATGGGGATATCAGTAGTCAAATGGAACTCGATGTCCAAGAAGCCGAAGCTTTAACAGGCGATCGCGCCCCCTTAGTTGTCAAGTTTGCCGCCCAACAAGGGTTTAACTTTTCCGTTGAAGACTTAAGAACAACGGTAGATGCATTTCAACAGTATCAATCAGGCGAAATATCGGCTAACGATTTCTCAAAGATTATTTGTGTATCTAACCTCGACAAAGGGACAAAAGAAAGTATCTCCTCAATTACCAAAACATTAGACTATGTATATCGGGGGACTCGTTATAAACGCATTAATGGCAAGCTAGTCCCCGTACATGAATCAGTCGATACTACACCCAATGTCCTGCAATTTATGCAGAAAACGGCTTCCGATCCCGAAGTTAAACAAAAATTAGGAGCATTATTGGGAGTCGGTGACGGCGACATAAGTAGCTATTCCGAATTGGATCAGCAAGAAGCCGCCGCTTTAATTGGCGATCGCGCCCCGTTAGTGGTGAAGTTTGCGGCTCAACATGGGTTTGACTTTTCCGTTGAACAACTCACAACGGTTGTTGATGCCTTTGTGCGATATAAATCCAATGAACTATCCGATCAAGAGTTAGCTAAAATTCTGGGATTGTCTGATCAAGGGATACCAGCAAGTTTACCCTCAATTAAACAAACTCTAGAGTTTGTCTATCGCGGAACTCGTTACCAAAAAATTAATGGACAATTGGTTCCCGTGGAAAAACCAGCAACGACTGTTCCAAAAGTGTTACAGTTTATGCAGAAAACCGCCGAAGATAAACAACTCCAACAACAACTGGGAACATTACTCGGTGTTGGCGATGGAGACATTAGTAGTTATTCAGAACTCGACGCCGCAGAAGCGCAAGCCCTCACGAATAATGCTCCAGTGGTGGTAGACTTTGCTAGGAAACAAGGTTTTGAGTTTTCTGTAGACGATTTAATTCGGGTTGTTGATGCGTTTGCACAGTATCAGTCGGGTGAATTATCTGAGAAGGAGTTCTCCAAAATTATTGGCTTTTCCAGTCAAGGCACTAAAGAAAGTTTTCCTGCACTGAAAAAGCTCGTCAGTTTTCTATCAGGTGGTGCGGGTTCTCGTTGAGTTTATAGCAGTAGACACATCGATTAGGACAAGCGAACTATTGTAGAGACGCGCCATGGTGCGTCTTTACCAAATGATGCTAAGTTTTGTAAACAAACAGCGCACGGCTAATCAGCAACTTGGGTTAGCTAATTCGGCGAGAAGCCCCGCGCTCTACCCTTCGACTCCGCTCAGGGTGAGCGTGGGATGAATCGCTAGTGTTAGAAGTTTGCTTGTATCTAATTTTTTGGTTTATAAGTGTTATAATTAAGCTTAAGGAGGTGATAAAAGTTGAAGCGAAGTAAAGACACGTTTAAACTAAATTACCAGTATCGAATTGTGCCAAATAATCAACAAGCTTATCAGCTAAATGAATGGCTGCATAAACTTTATCGGATACACAATCTGATGCTAGAGGAACGGTTTAACTGGTGGGAGCGTAACCGCCACCCAGTCAATGCTTGCCCGATTTTTATCACTCATTTGCCAGAACTTAAAGACCAACCAACTTATTATTCCCAGAAACGAGCTACTCATTGGTCAAGAGAAACTTGTAAGTACCTATACGAGGGAGTTCATTCGCAGGTAATTCAGGAAGCGATTAAGCGAGTAGAAGATACGTTTAATCGGTTTATTAAAGGTGATCTAAATGGGAAGCGAAGCGGAAAACCTCGGTTTAAGTCGGTGCGGCGATATCGGACATTTTCTATTCCTCAGTTGAAACCAGGTTGCCTCACCGTTACTCCTAACCCGCATTGTCGCAAAAACGGCGGTACACGGCGCGACATTGCCTATATCAACCTACCCAAGGTAGGTCAGGTGAAACTCATCTACCACCGTCCAATCCCGGAAGGGTTTACGATTAAGGCGGCACTGGTGTCACGTCGTGCTGACGGATGGTATATAACCTTAACTCTAGAGGATAAGTCTGTCCCTAGTCTGAAATCACCAGAGATAGAAGCAACACAAGAAAACTCTCTGGGTTTGGACGTTGGTTTGGAGAAATTCTGGACAGCCTCGGACGGGGAGATTGAGCCAATTCAGCAGCATTATCGCAAGTCTGAGCTAAAGTTGGCTTCTTTGGCTAACCGCAAGGATAAAAAGCCTCACAAATCAGCTCGGGAGCGGAAACTAGCAAAAAAGATATCAAAGCACCATCAGAGGCTACAGCGCAAGCGGAAGCAATTCCATTATGAATCGGCGGCAAAGCTGGTGGGTCGGGATGAGAAAGTATTCTTTGTGGAGGACATCAAGCCGGGAAACTTGTCCCGAAAAAACAAGCCTAAACAGGATGAAAAAGGAAAATATTTACCTAATGGACAAAGTGCTAAATCAGGTTTAAACAAATCAATCAATGATGCTGGCTGGGGTCAATTTCTATCAATTCTCGCTTACAAAGCTGCGAAAGCTGGTAAAGCGGTGGTGAAGGTTAAACCTCATGAAACAAGCCAGGTATGCTCTTGTTGTAATCGCTTGGTCAAGAAAGATTTATCAGTCCGAATGCATGAGTGCTTATGCGGATTGATTTTGGATCGGGACTGGAACGCCGCGATTAACATCAAGAGAGTTGGGCTGGGCATATTCCCAACTATAAAACGCCGGAAGCGTAGTCGTAAAAAGCTACGACAAAGGAAGCCTACACCGTAATCTTTGATTCGGTGTAGGAGGATGTCACAATAGGCAGATGACAAGAATTGAGCCAACAAATTTTTAACAACACCCCAGCAATCAAGGAGAAATAGATGTCACCGCTGATTCAAGAAACTCTTGAAGAACTCTATCGCTTTATAACTATTTTGGCGGATAATCGCCTTTCGAGTTGGTTAATTTTATCTAATAAATATGAATATGACTATGAGGTTCTAGCTCCTCTGGCGATGACAGAGGTGCCGCCTAGCCCAATACCACAACTACCGGCTTTACCGACAAAAGATGAACTGCCTAGTGAAAAATGGGTGAGTTTAGTGCTAACTCAACTCAGTCTTTTGGCTAAAGCTAAAAAGCCGACTGATTCTCTCAATCTATCTATTTTTGAGCAAAAAGAAAAGAAAATTAATTTATTAGAGTCAATTTATAAACAAATCGAAGCCGCCAAGGAACAAGTAGATTTGACGGAGGCTGTGTTGAATTTGAAATCAGCCTTAGGATTAGCTGATACTGACGAACAACCCGAACTATTTCCACAGACTGAAACTATTCTCCAATTTGAAACCAATCTCAGTCAATCCCAAGAGAGATTTGATGAAATTGACCGAGAAATACAGGCTTCGCTAAACCAAAATTTACCGCAAGACTCTGCCATTTCCTTAAAAGCTGATGACGTTGAACAAGCTGACGAAGGATTATATCGGAATCTTCGGGAGATTACTAGGATTTTAGGGCGGGAATTAATTGACAATGAACCAGAATTTACAACGCTGTTTGAAACGGCTGAGCCTAATCCTACTCTAAAGGATTACGAAAAATTAATTGATCCGTTAAAAATCAAGCCAGCAACATTAAATAACTTTCAACAAGATAAAGTTTTTGCTTATATGCAAGTAGCTGGTTCCAACCCAGTTATGCTCAAAAAAATCGAAAAATTCGATTCCCGCCTGCCAATTACCAACGAACAATACCAAACGATCGTACCCCAGGATTCTCTAGAGGCAGCACTACAAGAAGGACGACTTTATTTATCAGACTATTCTAAGCTAGGCACTCTAACGAATGGTAGTTTTGGCGGAATTCAAAAGTATAGTTACGATCCTGTAGCATTATTTGCCGTACCACCCGATAAGCATCCCGATCAGAATTTACTATCGATAGCCATTCGTTGTCAACAGGCAGTAGGGGATATTTTTACACCTCTAGATGGAGATAGCTGGATGGCAGCTAAAACCGTCTTACAAATGGCAGACAGTAATTATCATGAACTGATTTCTCACTTAGCTCAGACCCACTTATTTATTGAGCCGTTTGTTCTTGCCACTAATCGCTGTTTTACTGATCAAAATCATCAGGTAAGACGTTTATTGAAACCTCATCTGGAAGGTACGATATTAATTAATTATGGCGCCCATAACCGCTTATTAGCTCCAAAAGGTGCTGTAGACTCCCTATTAAGTGCCACGATTGGCAGTAACACTCAGCTAGCTATCAAAGAAGCCCAAAGCCACTTAGCTAATTTTAATGAAGCGGCTTTCCCTCGAACGTTAGAAAAACGCGGTGTTAATAATTCCAAACAGCTACCCATTTATCCTTACCGAGATGATGGGCAACGGATTTGGGATGCGATTAATCAGTGGGTGCAGGACTATTTAGAACTGTTCTACTCTAGTGATATGTCTGTAGAGACAGATTTACAACTACAAAATTGGGCGGGTGAGTTGAGTTCTAAAGGACACTGTAATATTGGAGAAGAAGGTGATGGTCGAATTACAACCCTAGATTATCTAGTCCAGGCTATCTCTACCATTATCTTTACAGCTAGTGTTCAACATGCGGCGGTTAATTTTCCCCAAAGTGGCTTGATGAGCTATGCACCAGCATTTCCTTTAGGTTGCTATTCCCCAGCACCGACAAACTCCCAACAGGATCAAGATTTTATGGAGTTACTACCGCCGTTAGAACGAGCTGAACTGCAAATACAAGTCCTTTATTTGCTTGGCTCAGTTTACTATACAAAACTAGGCGATTATTCTGGCTCACATTTTCAGAATACACAGGTAAAAAAAGCTTGGGACAAGTTCAAGCTAAAGCTAACAGAAATCGAGGAGACGATTCTCAAAGAAGATAGTCAAAGGCTTGTGTCTTACCGATATTTGCTACCCTCAAAAATTCCCCAAAGCATTAATATTTAAGTAGGTGGACACAATAAGTAGGTGGGGACAATTAAAGTTAACGGTGGGGAACTCGCTATCGCGAGAAGCAAGCTACGTCATTCGTTTATGTAAGGGTTTGAGGCTTGTTAACATAACTTACAGCAGATTTCAGGTTGATGAGGTACAGTCTCTAAGCAAGATCCCCGACTTCTTGAAGAAGTCGGGGATCTGTCTGTCTAGCCAATAGTGAATTAGTCCAAATAGCCCATGAGTTCATCGCTCGATTCAGTCGCATTAGACGCAATCGGACGATTATTCGGTAAAGGCTGAACATCCAGCGCGGTTGTACTTTGATTTCGTCTCGCTAGCGCTTGTTGTGTTTCAGCTTGAGTGCTTTTATTTTTGGTTGTTGTTCTATCTGCCATAATCTATTACTGCTTAATGGGCTTCTAATCCCAAAATCGCTACAAAATATTACAATTGTTTCATATTTTAACAATTATGTGCAAAAAAGAAAAATTCACCGCAGAAAGGCTTCAGGGCAGAGGGTAGAGGGCAGAAGGGATGAATTTCGATACCTTCTGCTCTCTTAACTCGAATGATACTGAATTAAGGCTGGTGGGTTGAGCGAAGTCGAAACCCACCCTACGGTAGATCAAGGGTTTCGGTGGTCCAAAATAGCTTAAGTCAGTGCCATTCCTCTTAACTCCCTGATCATCCCATCAATCCGTTATAGCACTACGGGGATACGTTAGGACATTTCTCTGTTGCCTATTGCCTATTGCCTGTTGCCTTTTCACCCAATTTTATTGTCCTAACCTCAATGTGTAGTGCTATATCTGATTGATCACAGACTCAAAATCTGTCACCGCACCTATACTGCTAGAAGACACTAATTTGGCATACTTCGCCAGCACCCCTTTGGTATATCGGGGTTTGGGAGGTTGCCACTTGGCGCGGCGTTGTTGTAGTTCCTGATCAGATATATTGATCTGTAATAATCGCGCCGGAGCATCAATCGTAATCGAATCCCCTTCTTCGACTAACGCGATCGCACCTCCAACGGCGGCTTCTGGGGCAACATGACCAACTACCATACCATAGGTCCCACCAGAAAAGCGACCATCGGTAATTAATCCCACCGAATCCCCTAATCCTGCACCAATAATTGCTGACGTGGGTGCTAACATTTCCCGCATTCCCGGACCGCCTTTGGGTCCCTCATAGCGCACCACAACTACATCTCCAGCCTGAATCTTACCCGCCAAAATTGCATCCAGACAGGCTTCCTCGGATTCAAAGACTCGCGCAGGACCTGTGATTTGGGGCGTTTTCACGCCTGTAATCTTCGCCACCGCACCTTCGGTTGCCAAATTTCCTTTTAAAATCGCCAGGTGTCCTTGGCTATACATGGGATTATCCCAGGGACGAATCACATCTTGATCTGAGGGGGGTTCATCGGGTACATCAGCTAAGACTTCAGCTAGGGTTTTCCCGGTAATCGTTAATGCATCACCATGTAATAAATCATGGACTAGCAGCATTTTCATCACTTGGGGAATACCGCCAACCTGGTGTAAATTCGTGGTTACATATCGACCACTGGGTTTAAGATCACACAGTACCGGAACTCTAGCGCGAATTGTTTCAAAGTCGTCTAGGGATAACTCTACCCCGATCGCCCGCGCAATTGCCAGTAAATGCAGTACCGCATTCGTTGATCCTCCCACTGCCATAATTACCGAAATGGCATTTTCAAACGCTTGGCGGGTTAAAATCTGTTGGGGGAGAATCTGCTGCCGAATCGCATCAACCAGAACAAACGCCGATTTTTCCGTACTGTCTGCTTTTTCGGCATCTTCTGCTGCCATCGTCGAGGAATAGGGTAAACTCATCCCCATCGCTTCAAATGCCGAGGACATAGTGTTAGCCGTGAACATTCCCCCACAGGAACCCGCACCGGGACAAGCGTTTCGTTCGACAGCTACCAGTTGTTCTTCTGTAATCTTACCCGCGCTATGTTGTCCCACTGCTTCAAAGGCGCTGACAACGGTTAAATCTTGTCCATCCAGATGTCCAGGTTTAATCGTTCCCCCATAGACAAAAATAGCCGGAATATTCAGCCGCGCGATCGCAATCATCGCCCCAGGCATATTTTTATCACAGCCACCAATTGCCAGCACCCCATCCATACTTTGACCATTACAGACGGTTTCGATGGAGTCAGCAATCACTTCCCGCGACACCAGGGAATATTTCATCCCCTCGGTGCCCATAGAGATACCATCGCTAATCGTAATAGTACCAAAGACTTGCGGCATCGCCCCCGCTTGTTTAAGTCCGGCTTCTGCCCTTAGCGCTAAATCATTGATGCCCATATTACAGGGCGTAATGGTACTATACCCATTCGCTAACCCAACGATTGGCTTAGTAAAATCGCGATCGCTAAAACCGACAGCACGAAGCATGGCACGATTTGGCGATCGTTGTACACCTTGGGTAACGACTTTGCTTCTCAGGTTGTCTGACATTGGCTTACTTTCCTTCGTTATTTGTCATTTGTCATTCGTCATTTGTCATGTGTTAGGGAACAGGGAACAGGGAACAGGGAACAGGGTAATGGACTATAGAATTTTTGTCTCCCATCTTCCCCATCTCTCCCATCACCCCATCACCCCATCTCCCCCTCTACAGGACAATTTCTTCATTATCACTCACGACTCACCAATCATGAATCCCTTACGGTAAACTTGATGACTTAAATCTACCTAGGCAATCAAAACACGATTATGGATGCCGATGAACTGCTAAGACGATATGCAGTAGGGGAACGGGACTTCAGACGAGTTAATCTTAGAAACGCCTCCCTGATTGGTGCTGATCTGACTCACGCCAACCTGCGAGGATCGGACTTAAGCCAAAGTAATCTGACTGGGGCGTCTCTCAAACTTGTCAACTTTCGAGAAGCGAATCTCACTCAAGCCACCTTATGTGGTACAGATTTGGTCGAAGCGAACCTAATTTCGAGTAACTTAACCCAAGCTAATCTTAGTCAAGCCAACTTAATCAATGCCAGTTTACGAGCCTCTACCTTGAATGGTGCCAATCTCAGTCGTGCCAATTTGTCGGAAGCCATTCTCAGTGAGGCAATCATGCGGGAAGCCAACTTAAATCAGGCAAAATTAACCGACGCTTCACTCAGTCGCACGAATCTCTCTTATGCTACATTAATTAGCGCCAATTTAGAAAAAGCGAATTTGACGAATGCGATTCTTCTCGAGACCAACTTAAAACAGGCAAATCTGAACAAAGCCCTGTTACATGGTGCTAACTTTACCCAGGCAGACTTAACTGAAGTCGATTTAAGTCAGGCTAGGATTAATGGCGTTAACTTGACCAGAGCGATACTCATTGGGGCTAAACTCAGAGGAGTGAGTATTTGTTGGACAACCCTACGAGGTGCTAATCTTAGCAAAGCTAATTTATATCGCGCCAAACTATGCTGGTCTAATTTAACGGATGCAATTTTACTAGAAACCGTTTTACTTGATGCCAACCTGGATCAGGTTAACCTACGCGGTGCCACATTAACCGGGGCGATATTACCCGATGGATCAAGTTATGAGTGAGGGAAGGGAACAGGGAACAGGCAACAAGAAATTAATTTTTTTCGACAACTCTTAACTCAGGTGACAAAATTTATGTCCAGGAGTAGGGTGGACACTGCCCACCGGGTTGATAACCAAATAAGCATTTTAGTCCATTTTAATGGACTTAAGCTTTGAGCCAAGAACTTGAGTTCTTGGCGGATGATGTGGGAGTCTTAAAATGGTGTAATATCTCAATATGATTCAGATCAAAACCTGGAAACAATTTGGACTATTTGCCCTGTTGGGATGGCTGTTAAGTTGGCTGGTAAGCTGTAGCCCCGCCCCCGCACCCTCAGCCGCTGGAGAAATAGAGTTCTGGACGATGCAGCTTCAGCCTCAGTTTACCGAGTATTTTAATCAAGTTATCGGTGACTTTGAAGCCGACAACCCAGACGTAAACGTGCGCTGGGTGGATGTCCCTTGGGCAGAAATGGAGCGTAAAATCTTAACCGCCGTATCCGCAAAAACAGCACCGGATGTGGTTAATTTAAATCCCAGCTTTGCCTCCCAGCTTGCCACTCGTAATGCTTGGTTAGAGTTAGAAAAGACAATTCCCGATGAAATTCGCCAGCGATATTTACCCAAAATCTGGCAAGCGAGTACGATTGATAATCAAAGTTTTGGTATCCCCTGGTATCTAACCACACGGGTAACGATTTACAATCAAGATTTACTTAAGCAAGCCGGAATTAGTCAACCGCCCACAACCTATACTGAACTGGCAGAGGTTGCCCAACAGGTGAAAGATAAGACAGGAAACTATGCCTTTTTTGTCACCTTTGTTCCCGATGATTCCAGTGAAGTGCTGGAATCTTTCGTACAGATGGGCGTGCAGTTAGTCGATGAGGAAGGAAAAGCTGCCTTTAATACGCCTGAAGGAATTGCCGCATTTAAATATTGGGTAGACTTGTATCAAAAAGGACTCTTACCGCGAGAAGTTCTCACCCAAGGACATCGAAATGCAATTGAATTATATCAAGCGGGAGAGACAGCATTACTAGCATCCGGTGCGGAATTCCTAAAAACAATTGAAACTAACGCCCCCGACATTGCCAAAGTATCAGCGACATCCCCTCAAATTACCGGAAAAACCGGTAAAAAGAATGTGGCGGTAATGAATTTAGTCATTCCACGGGATACAAATAATCCAGAGGATGCCTTAAATTTTGCTCTATTTGTGACAAATACCGAGAATCAGTTAGCCTTTGCTCAAGCGGCAAATGTTTTACCATCAACCATTGAAGCGGTGGAACAGTATCAAGCTCAATTGTCAAGTAATCCGAATGCTTCTCCTGTAGAACAAGCACGAGCGATTAGTGCCAGTCAGTTGACAGAGGCGGAGGTATTAGTACCAGCGATGAAGGATTTAAATAAGTTGCAAGCCGCAATTTATGAGAATTTACAAGCAGCAATGTTAGGAGAAAAGGAGGTAGAAGAAGCGGTGGCTGATGCAGCCCAGATGTGGGATAGTTTGTAGTTTGTAGTTTGTAGTAAGGGATGCGAGCCTATCATCGCTCCAACGTAGGAACTAACCTCAAAGTTATATCGGCGCTGAAGCGCAACTACAAACCTACGAACCAAGAAAATAACCCACCAGATAAAGAGAACCGCACAGGATAATGGTAGAATCAGCAGCCGTGGTTGTCGCCGCTTGCAGTCCAGCCTCTAAGTTAGGATAGGTGTGACAATCGGCAAGATTAGGACAAACCGATCGCGCAGCCCAGATGTGGGATAGTTTGTAGTTTGTAGTTTGTAGTAAGGGCTTTAGCCTATCATCGCTCCAACGTAGGGACTAACCTCAAAATTATATCGGCGCTAAAGCGCAACTACAAACCAAGAAAATAACCCACCAGATAAAGAGAACCGCACAGGATAAGGGTAGAATCAGCAGCCGTGGTTGTCGCCGCTTGCAGTCCAGCTTCTAAGTTAGGATAAGTATGACAATGGGTAAGAGTGGGACAAACCGATCGCGCGATCGCACTCAATTCTTCCGGTTCGGCTGAGCTATGATCAGGCACAGGAACCAGGTAAACGCGATCGCCCCCTCGAAGTAACGCCTGAAAAATCCCCTCATGCTCTTTAGTTGAGAGGATTCCCATTACCCAGGTTACAGGCGTATTCAGCGTATCCACATATTCACGCAAACCTGTCGCCGCCGCCGGATTATGAGCGCCATCCACCAATAGGCGATAATTCTTCCATTCAGTCCATTGTAGGCGTCCTAACCATTGCGTCTTTGCCATCCCCGAAACAATAGCAGACTCTGGGATATGCCAGCCTTGGTTAACTAGGGATTGAAAAGTCGCGATCGCCACAGCAGAATTCGTTAACTGAATCTCCCCCAGCAACGACAATGGATAAATTATTCCCCCATAACTCGCCCATAACGGCGCGTCTGCATTTTGATGTAGGGGCGGGTTTAGGGACTTGGGTGTCGCGATTGATGATAACCTTGGTTCAAAACCCGCCCTGACTACAGTTTGCCTGTTGACTTTCTGGGCAGGTTCTACCCAGGTTACCGGACAATTTAACTCCTCAATCCGAGATTGGACAACAGCTTTCGCTTCTGGGGGAAGAGGGGCGATAATCGCCGGACAATTGGTTTTGAGAATACCCGCTTTCTCTGTAGCAATTTGACTCAGCGTCGAACCCAAAACCTGCCAATGTTCCCGACTAATTGAAGTAATAATCGTCGCCAAAGGCTGATCACAGACATTCGTCGCATCCAGACGTCCCCCCAATCCCACCTCAATCACCGCTATATCCACCTGTTCCTGAGCAAAATATAACCAAGCCGCCGCCGTAATCACTTCAAACTGCGTCGGTGACTCTTCAGTATTGGGGGGAATCGCCCCTTGCACCTGTTCCAGACTATTGACCAATTCTGTCGTAGAAATCGGGTATTGATTGATACAGATTCGTTCCGTCCAATCAATTAAATGAGGAGACGTATAGCGTCCCACTCGATACCCCGCTTCACTGAGAACCGAGGAAAGATAAGCGCAAACCGAACCCTTCCCATTCGTTCCCGCCACATGAATCATCGGGATACGCTGATGGGGATTACCCAACGCCGCCAGGAGTCGCTGGATGCGTTCTAAACCCAGATGGACACCAAAACGTTGATAGGGTTGCAGCAGAGAATTAATATCCATACAAATACCAAACTCGTAGGGGCGCACCGACGTGCGCCCTTATCCATAACCGACGTGCGCCTTGAAATTTATAGCTGGCTATAGCTAGCTCAACCTTTGAAAGGCTCTCAGACGCGCCATGGCACGTCTCTACACTGCTCTCCTCTTGCTCCCCTCTCCAGTGCCATAAAAGTGAAACATCCTTAGTCCTCCCCCCTCGCTGGGGGGATTGTGGGGGGTTGGGAGAGGGGCTGGGGGTGAGGGCTGACACAGGACAAACAACTAATAGCAATACTTATCGTCATCATCAGGTTGATCATGTTCATGTCCTCTTCGCATATTTCCAATTAATGTCGAGACAATCACACAGCGTTTTGCATCCCCCCCATTTTTGCTCCGCAGAGTCACACGCCCTAAAGCTTGGATTGAGGTTTGTCCACACTCGTCGTCCGGTGTGCGAACAGGACAACCCCAGTAGTTAAACTGCACTCGCCAATAGGCTGATGAAGCATCTTTAACTAAACTGGTTTCATACTTGTTCTGATCATTTTTGCTTTCATCAATCGCCACATTCGGATCAAAATTCTCCCATACACCTGGATTGTTTACTACTGACGTCGGGACAAATTGGCTAGCATCAGCCTGATGAATAGCAAATTGAAAAACATCCTCTGGATTTTTACGAAAACTCACTTGCCAGGTCATTTTATCACGTCGCGCATTACTGTGTGCTTCTTGCATTGCCCAGTAAACTTGATCGCGAGCTTGGTTCAAGCGCTGTATATCCGTAAAGTGTAGCCAAGCGGGAGCCGCGATCGCACTTAATATCCCAATTATGAAAACGACTACAATCAGTTCCAGCAATGTAAATCCAGCCGTGGTGCTAGGTACGGGTTTTTGAGTTGAATTATTTTGTCGCATAACCAAGTTACCCTGATTGAACTCATCATCGGGAGTTCCAGGCTACGATGTAACAACCCACTTTGATCAGGCGCTTTCATAAGGGTAATGGAAGCCTATGACATTTAGTCCTAGTGTAGGGGCGACCCGCTTGCACTAATCAACAACGGTATCGACTCAATTTGATCGGGTCGCCCTTGACCCAACCTGTCCTTGACAGGCTTCCAGAATAATTAAGCCCGATTCAGTATAAAACCAATAAGCAGGTTACTCATCGCAACAGAAGCATCTTGCTCTGTTCGTAGTCAGCACGAAGCGTGCTTGGAAATAAAGCCATTTCAGGCACTAAATAAAGTGCCTACTACGAACCTGATGAATAATCGGCTACAATTCTCTAAAAATGGGATGCTCCTCTGGCAACTCCCATTTGGTATTTTGCGACAAAAGTCTTTCTCTGAACAGGGTAATGTTAAAAGTCTTAACCGAGCCAATCTGTACTTACAGCAGATTTCAGGTTGATGAGGTACAGTCTCTAAGCAAGATCCCCGACTTCGTAGGAGTTGTCGGGGATCTGTCTGTGTACCTCACTTACTTGAAAAGCGCTGTATTTAAAATTAATATAATTTTACAATAACGATAGTCTTTTACCCTCTAATTACGGCGGCAGAGGACAAGTGGCATCTTTTTCCATAACCTTTGAGCCAATTAAAGTTTTCACAACCACACAGCGAGCTGTAGATACAATAGGACTTTGTGAATTATCCGGGATAGCTACAGTAATTCCGATCCCATCTCCAATACTAGCACCCGGTTCTAAATTTCCTTGATAGTCAAATATAATTGTTCTGGGATTAGTACCGATAGTACAGGTGGGAGAACTTGCTTCTTGATTCGCTGTGGTATCAATATCAGAACATAAAAGAACTTGTCCTTCTTTAATATCTAAACCTTCATTTAATGATTTCCAGGGTATATCACCAGCATCAGTCCCTTCCGGATAAACCGCAACCTCTAGTTGACCTGAATCATTTTGAAAACTGGCGTTATAACTCAGTTTTGTTCGTTTGGCTTCCCGTTGGGCGTCTTGCATTGCCCTTAAAACCGCATCATTTACTTTCGCCACTCGTTGACGGTTAACAAAGGCTAGCCAACCAGGTGCGGCGATCGCACTTAAAACAGCAATCATGATCACCACTACCAAAACTTCTAACAACGTAAAGCCTGAGGTAGAAGACAATGACGCTTTTTTTCCTTGCGTTTTGACATTGGCAAACTGCTTTAGCATATTAAGTGATAACCTTGTAGTTCTCATTGCTCCTCCTGTTACATGGTTGGCTGATTTGAGTCATGTTCGACCTTCTATCCCCTGATTATTATTCCTCTTCATCTTCAACAAATCCCCGCCCTTGTACTTGGATACTTGCGGTTGGGAAATAGACCGAGTCGTCTTCACTATAAGTTGGAGGGTTATTTTTCGGTTTGATTCGAGCTAAGGCATTGCCTCTTAAGGAAACTTTAGCGGTGGTGCGAGATGGATCAACACAGGCAACAAAGCTCTCAGTTTGAAAGTCGGTATTCACAGTACTGGCAGGGACTTCTTCCCATCGAGTAACAGTATTTCCTGCGTTATTCGTTTCGGTTTCGTTAGAACAGGTTACTGCTGGGACAGCACTGGTAGTTTGGTCAATATAGTCAATCAAAACTTGGGAATTCCTTAGATAATCTCCGGTATCTTTTTGCCAACTATTCATTCGCTGTTCAAATAAATTATCACCGGGAACACTTGAACCCGGTTGCTGATTTAGCAGTGATAGGAATGAATTAAAACCCGGATCTACGGTTTCACCAGTGGCAGTATCGCCATCGAGATCCTTAGCCGCGCCTCGGGTTTCAAATCGGCGAATTTGAGCGGTACAAGACCACGTATCTGCACTACAGTTGGTTTTTTTCGTCAGAAAGTATGAGACTAAGGAGTATACAAAAGCATCATCACATGCTCCGGGAGACGATGCACAGTTAGTCCCACTCCCAATTGGGATAATATCAGGTATAATTTGCCGTTTCCAAAACACGAGAACAGGTTCCCATGCCATGTCGGCTGGAGCCGTAGGCAGTTGATTTTTAATATTGCCTATACCTTTAGCATCGTAAATATAAACGGATTGTTCTAAATCTCTGGTAATATAATCTAGAGCGGCTTGAAGTTCTTGTTCTGTGCTTGCTTTAGCTTGCTCTCGACGATCTGTCGTGAGGATATTGAGCATAAATCCCAGCAAGGGCGTGATAATCAGAGCCGCAATGATTAGAGCAACCAGAATTTCAATTAAGGTAAAACCTGCTGTTTTTGGCTGGTGCTGGCGGCGTTTGCGCTGAGTTATGAGATAGTAGTGGAGTCTATTCATTATCCTGCAAGTTTATATAAGTGTTCTGATTAACAGTGAGCAAGGATAAACGGCAATTAATTAACACAACCCCCCAAGCGATCGCAGAAATCCTGATAGGCAGAATCAGCGTCGGCGGGATTAGCTTGAATTGGCGGTGGAATTTCCGTGGTTAACTTGAACAAGGGATCTTTGCGATCGCTTACCCTTAATCCGCTCGTTGATGCTAGCTGGGTTTGACCCGTTTCCAAATTACCGTCATTTTGGAACCCATCGGCTCTGTACACGCGGATACCGAGTAAGTAGCCTTTTTCAGAGTCATTAACTACGTCTCCATTCCCATCTTCGTAAACACTGCGAAAGGCTTGAACAATCATGTCTTTGGCACTATTATTCTCGCAACCCCCACTCTCATCCCGGTCTACACAGTACAAACCTGTGTTTGGATCATCACTACAGTATTGTCCTGCATTCGTGTTACAGGTTGGTAAGGTGGTATTCGGGGCTGCCTCATCAGCAAACTTGGAGAGGTTTTTATTCTTGTCTCCAACATTGACAGTGTTTCCGGGAGGGTCAATCGCCCCACTGCGAACCCCATCCACATAATCTCTTGCTGCTTGGGTTGCCAGTTCTACCCGCCTTGCCTGTACACGAGTCGCGACGGAGAGAACAATCACTGGTGAGAGACCAATCATCAAGATGCTAACTACAATAATCGCAATCAACGATTCGATAATCGTAAAACCCGATTGACTGGATGAGGATGGAGGATGGTTTGGCGGCTTGAGCATGGTTTAAACCTCAGCTATCAGTTACGATTCGACGGGGATTAGCTATTGTATTTATTGTCTGCTGGACAACCTTGAGCAGCACTGGGAACAGCATGTTCCTCAAAATCTCCGTTGTCGAGTGTCGCCCCACAGAGTAAGGTTTGAATCCAAGGATCATTACGACGCACCTCTCTGTAGAACTCATCAGGGCTTCCGGCGAACGGCGTTGCAAATCGTTTAGAGAATAGGTCAGGAGTTTGGGACAGTAAGCCCACATCATAACCCCACGCCCGTGTAGGTGCGTCGTAGTAGGGAGCTCGGCGACGAGAAGCACCGACTTGATAACGGAAACCGTCATCATTGTCATCACGATAATAAGCTGTGTCAAAGAATAGAGAGGTATCGATTCCTGAGTCAGATATCGCTGTGAACGGTGCTGTGGCAAAGACGCTCTTTTTATCCTGAATAAAGCTACCCCGAATTTCTGCCGTCTCCCCGTCCCAGTTTTCTAGGAATCGGGGGAAGTTGGATAAGCCACCACCCGTTTCGGCAATTAGTCCAGCTGCATTAGGAGGATCAGATTGACCAGGTCTTGAGGGCGAGTCTCCCATGACTAAGACGGCGTTAAATGTTGTCGTCGTAGCTTGCTGGAACCAGTTGTTATTGGGAGCATCTTTTAGTCTTGTCTCATTGTTCGGCAGTGTCGCAGTGCGATTAGTGGTGTGGAGCTGTAAGATTGGTACTAACAACGGTTGACCTTGGTTGGTAGTAGGAGGTTCGTACCATAAAAGTCCATTGTCATTAAATCTCATGTTGCCAGCATTGGCATTGCCGACAACACTAGAATCTTTAATTGTGGCAAACCAGAGAGCATTGTCAGTTTTGGTTGGAACACTACTACCCGTACATCTGTTTGCAAAAGTTTTAAGTGGACTACCTCCTGGACAACCTACTCCCAACGGCTGATAGTCCTGGCTACCAGGAGTACCCTCTTCAATGAGATTATTACTGGCATCTCTGGCAAAGGCAACCCGACGGGGATAGCGTCGCTCTGACGGAACCAATGCGGGTTGAGCCGTTGTTCCTGCCCCGAGTTTTGAAGCATTTAGAGCCCCTAAACCTAAATATTGAGCCAACTGATAGGAATTTACATCCCGCTCAAAAACATCGGCTTCGTTGTTGGTGCCATCGGCATCTAAATCTATGTCGCTCCCTAATTCAGTGTTTAGGTCGGCTTCTGAATCATCTAAATTTCCGTTTCCGTTAACGTCATATCCAATGAACCAGTCCCCTGGTCCACATTCAGAAACAGGTAACTTGCGGCAATACTCCATCAGATACTCAGGAAAATTTACCCGGCGCTGGATTGGAGTGACACCATTGAGGAAATATGAACTTTGGTTACTATCATTACTATCATCTGGGAAACTATTATTTGTTCCTGACCAATAATCTCGGCTTGTCGCATAATCATTCCACCAGAATCCATTTTGTAACCGAGCCGCCACAGCTTGATTGCCGATATTATTGTTCAGGTCGTAGTCGCCATCACTGCGGTAGCCATCGTTAAAGTCACCCGATAACAAGGTAACGGCATCAGCGAAAATCCGGGTGGCTCTCCACATATCACCGCCGCCACTTTCACGACGGGCAAACTGATCATTCCGGTTGTAGTTATCGGTTGCTGTTAATCCCCTTGTGTAAAAATTGCCGTAGTCAGCATCCAGGGTATCCCCACTCTTAAATTCCTCAAGTTCAGTTCCTCCTCCTGGGGCTTCGTGAAGGTTAAAATCACCTTTTATATAGACAGGTAAATCGGAAACTAAAATCAACCCTTTCTCATCAGTAACAAATTCATTCGTGCTACTTCGAGCGACTGTACTGCCATTGATCAGTCGGATACCATTAGGACGACGAGTAGGGTCGAGTTTAAAGTCAGTTGCTGAAGAGCCACCGCTTGGGTCACTTTGGTCAAGCAGCGCGTCATCCCGGCTGGCGTAGATAATGCCAGTATAGGGGAGTAATTTATCACTCCCAATCGTATCTGTGCGAATTTCATCCAGATTGATTTCGGTCACCCGAATTTCTAAGGGTTGACGTTCTTCAATTGCTAAGTCGTACTGGGTGGTTAAGTTAGCTGGCGTTTGCGCAATTTGTAGTTGAGTAGGAGCGTTGATATCTGCCAGAACTGTACTTCCAGAATTTAGCTTGTGAAGCGCCTTAACCTGTCTGGCATCTAGAAAAGACTTCTCGCGAATTGCTGGAATACCGTCAGCATCATCATCATCAAAAACACTGGTTGTACTCGTACCGATCGCACCATCCGCAGCAATATCATCTACAATATCCAAGGCACAAACTGCTGCATCAATCGCGGCATTATCTGCAAGTGTTAGGGGTTCGCCACTAGCATCATGTTCTAGTGCCGTGCGTAGCGGTTCGTTAACAAATCGCCCATTTGGGAAAACCATGCTGGCTTGCCGAGCTAAACGGTTAGTAATCAGGGTGGATCGATCAGCCGTGCTGTTTGCAGGAAAACTGACACCATTGAGTGAGAAGCGTGGATCACTTCCAGTGTTTACAGCCGTCGTTTGATTAGTCGGGTCGTAGTAGGTCGCGATGCAGGCTAACGGTAACTGATCGTTTCCTGAGCTATCAGCATAGTGATAAACCACGGTGGTTCTCATTTGCAGGTCGCCTTTGGCTTGTTCGTTTGCATCGATTACACCATTACCATTGACATCGTTCCACCCAGACATTGGCATCGTGTCGGGCCAAACCACTAAGTTCTGAGTCGCATCATTGGGGTCATACGTCGTGCCACTATAGGTAAATGTATCGACTCCAGTAACAGGTGGGGGAGATGGCAAGAATGAGCCTATTCCCCCCGGTTCGGCAACTACCCCCGCTCCCAATCGTTGTCCTGTACCTGTTCCACCAGCCGCTGCCGTACCATCAATATAGATTCCCGCGCCAGTAATCACCCGCAAGCCACCCGCTAAATCTTCATCGCCAAATTGTTGGGTGGTTTTCGCGGCGGCTTTTTCCCAGAAGCCATTGCGAGTCGTATCTCCTAAATCCGCCAGTTCTTCAATCCGGCTGACTCGTTCCCGTTGTTCTGTGTCCGCCGTGCCATCGGGTTTATTCCAATTCACACCGATTATGGGTTGTTCTTCTTTTGGCTCTGCCAATGTACCATCACTTTTCAACCAACGGTAGGGTAAATTATTACCCACGAGAATGCGATCGCCGAGCAGTTCTTCAAACCCATCCGAGTTAATCAAGGCGGGGTTCGTCTTTTTCAGCTCCATTGTGCTCCCGCTAGTAATAAAATCCAACTTCGTGTTGCTGCTATCTATCTGCATCCACGCATCCGGCGGTCGAATTGGATTAGTGCTACCCAGCACATTCGCTACTGTATAACTTCCCAGACCGTCATCAGGTGGTTCATAGTTAACTTCAGCATAGGACACGCGACGAGTGCGCCGTTTAAAGTACGTGGTGAGAACTTTTTCGAGCAAGTCTGGGTCGCGAGCGGCTGCATCGTACTTATCGTTAAACTCTTCACTGATTTCGTCTCCATATCGACTCACACCTGCCACTGAGCTAGGATCAGCATCCTCATCAGGATCAGGATGCAGCGCCAGAGCGGCTTGAACCATTAAATCAATGCGATTATCAAATGCGGCATTGTTGGACGCTACCTTGCTACCTGCTTCGTTAACTGTCCCTTTAGACTCAAGAACACCAACAGTTCCACTAATATCTGTTTCTTTAATCTCGTCGCCTGTAGTATTTCCTAGTTGTGTCCCTTGGAATAAATCAATGTCTACAGGTATGTCATTCCCACTCAGGCTAGTACTAGTTTGTCGAATTCCCCCATTGGTGACATTTCCCGCGACTATCATTTTGGCGTTTTCTGGATCGTAAAAACAGGATGCCCGACTGCTAACTTGATAAAAACGTACTCCTGCTTCTGGGTCACTAAATTCAACTCCTCTAACTAGCAAATTAGCATTCGTATGAATCCGACCATTGACACGAAAGACTTCTGTATTCGTAACCTCCACATCATCGTTGAACCAAACAGCATTATTATCTAGGGACAACCGCGCTTGGTCTTGCTGCATTTCTAGGGCAGAAAAGCCTTGGTTTCCGGTGTAGGCTTCATATTTAGTGTCATTATCTAGCCCTAGATCCACAAGATCGTCTTGCTTAATTGGCACCGTCGCCACATACACAAAAAAGGCTTTTTTCAACTTCCCGCCAGTTTCAAACCACCCACCTGCACTTGGAAGCGCTGAACATCCCTGCAATGTTCCGGTGTCCATGGGTAAGGCTCTCGCTTCGGTAGCACCTCTGGCTCTCTCTGTTTTCCCCGCAGAATCGACTGGAGGAACCCTAAAGTAGATGCCATACAGGGTATAACTATCAAACTTGCCATTATTATCCGTATCAACAGGAAACTTCCATGCCGTATCTAGTCGTTCACTGTCCTGAATCGTGTTATCCCCAGACGTTTCTGTATTATCCGTCCCCGTAAAATCAGCTACTAATCTCAACTGGGTTTCATCGCCAAAGGTATAGCGGGATTCACTTAAAACCGCGTGGATGTTTGTATCGGGGGGGGTTGTCCCTTGCAAATCCGTCTCTTCCTCAGAAAAGAGTCGAGCTATTTTGGCTTTCGCTCGATCTAATGCTGGAGTTGCAGCATTCAAAACCACCTCATTCACGCGGTAGTTGCTTGCATTCTTCGTCCGGTCAAAAGAACGCAACATAATAGCGGTGGTCAATAAAATGACGACCAACATCACCATCGTCACCGTGGGTAAAATAAATCCTGATTTGGCTAGATTAGACGGACGACGACTCCCTGTAACCCAAGCTCGGAGAATCCACTGCATCACCCGCCTTCTTAAGGTTTGGGCTAACTTAAAAGCGTTGTGGCAGATGGATTGGATTACCTTAAAAGGCGTTTTACGGCGTGACATGGTCAGTTTCCTGGCAAACTGCGGATTAGGTTAGAAATCGACTAGCGACCTATACACCAGTCGCTACTCAGCCTTGAATTGGACTTCGGTTCGTTAGACTCTGCTTAGACTTTAATCAATTTTCACAGGGAAAAGCTTACACCTAGAGAGGGATCTGCCACTGAGCTAGAGAGCGTCAAGGGAGACGTAAGGCAAGGAAAACATCCTTCTTTTTCGGTCTGCGTCTTTGCTCTCAACCTCGTCACAGACTCCTACATCTATCCTACCCAGTTTGACAAAGAAACTGATCACCCCTGAGTTAAATTCAGTCTCCACCTGTAGCCGCAGACAGCCTTCACTCGTCAACACCTAGCTGAGGACATGAATAGGACTTACGCCAAGGCTCTATGTGTAGGGTGTGTTAGCGTAGCGTAACCCACCTTTGCCACTGCGTAAGTTTTGATGAACTGTGATCGAGAGTTCGTAGAGAGGGAACCTTAGCCCTCTCCAGCTAGGGATTAGAGAACTAAAGTTCTCACTACAAACAAAGTCCTACTTTAGTTTGGTCACGGCACTACTCTTGTTCCCTCCCAAGGGTAGGATCGGCTGATTAGAAATGATGAAGATTAATCCCAGCTTCTTTCGCCATTGCTTGCAATCCTTTCTTCTCCAGGGTTTTAATCGCTTTGGTCGATAGTTTCAACTTCACCCAGCGATTTCCTTCTTGCCACCAGACTCGCTTCGATTGTAGGTTGGCTTGCTGTAGCTTCTTCGTCCGGCGGTGGGAGTGGGAGATAGCATAAGCGTTATTTGCCTTCTTACCCGTTAGCTGGCATTTGCGTGACATGGTTAATCCTCTAATTATAGTCCGCTCTCTATCATATCTTGCTAGTTCCTGGTCGTTTGGTCTTTGTCCTTTAGGCACTAATTACACGGACGCGCTTTACCATATTTTTTTTATTCCGTCAACATTATAGGACTTACGCAAAGGCTTTATTTGTAGGGTGTGTTAGCGTAGCGTAACGCACGGTTGAGATTAGGGAACAGGGAACAGGGAATGAATCATACAGAATTCATGCAGTTATTCGTTCACATAAAAACCCGCGAAGTATATGCTTATCTGTTATCCGCCTTACCAACAACTCTCCCAACTAATAAATTTGTCATCTTTGCCCAAGGAAGAAGTGGCTCTCAACTGCTCTGTGATTTAATTAACACTCATCCTTCGATTCACTGTGACACCGAAATCCTGAGGAAAATACGAGTATTATTTCCCCTACAGTATGTCCAAGGAAGAGCCGCCCGCATTCAGGAAAATACCTACGGGTTTAAAGTTAAAATTTATCAGCTTACTGATGATCAGAAAATCGATCCCCACAGCTTTTTGACCCAGTTACACAACCAAGAATGGAAAATCATTTATTTAAAACGCTTAAATGCTCTTCGACAATCCCTTTCCATGTTAATTGCTATTAACCGGAGAAATGCATGGCATTTGACATCTCGTCAAACCGTTGACCTCAAAAAAATTTACATTAACCCAGAAAAATTGATTAAAGAAATAGAACGACGCTTAAACTATTTAAATCTAGAAAAAGACCTATTAACCGACCTACCTCACCTCCCCTTAGTGTACGAATCTGATCTGCTCAACCCAGAAAATCATCAAACCACGCTTAATCAGATTTTTGACTATTTAGGCATAGACTCTGTATCGGTAAAAACCCACTTTAAAAGAACCACCGCCTTACCTCTCTCTCATTATATTCAAAACTATGACGAAATTGTCCACAGCATTAATCAAACCCCCTACGCCGAATTTTTAGCCGATGAAAACCAAGGTTAAATGGAACGCACTGCCAACCCGACGCCCTACAGTTTTTCCTGATCCTGCTATCAAAGCATCAGTTCCACGCCGATAAATCAAGTCCCGTCAGCTCTGCCAGTCGCTGGTTGCTCGGACGAAATTCCTGCTTGAGTTGCTGATAAAGTTCCTGATCAATTATCGGCTTAAACTTCGTTGGCGATACATTAACTCGCTGATTAATTTTCTTCAGAATAGTTGTTGCCGTATCACCCATTTGTTCTGGTAAGGTATGCTGACAGAAAACCCCAGTATGATGTAGCCAATAGTGTAACGTCAGATTTTTGACAGAGCATCCAATATTGATTTTTTTAGCAAAGACAGGATGATAATAATCTGACTGAACCTCTAGGAAATCAAACACACGCCTGAGTACCCCTAGGGGATTTTTCTTAATATCATCAAACAAAACAATTAAGATCTGCTCAGCCGAAAAAAACTTAAGATAACGTTCATAATGACGGGAATAATGTAAATTATGACATAATTGCTTGCGAAAAAAACCAATCTTTAGCGCTTCCTCAAACGTTCTCGGTGCCTCACCATTCAACACCCAATGGGCATAACAAGATAACGCCCGACTCAAAGGTTCTCGGAGAATAACGATCAACTTCAACGATCCCCGCTCCCAATCCAACTGCTTCGAGATTTGTTCAGGTGCATTTGGTGAAGCAAAGTAACTCACAGAAACCTCGCCACCTTTTTTCTGATCATGCCAATCGACAAAATGCCTCTTATACCAATTGATTCCCCGATAATAGTGATGAGTTCCCCAAAATTCTAACTCTTTCTTTGCCGGGACAAAAATTTCTGGATGAACCCTTAAACAACTATGCAGCCAAGTCGTTGCCGATTTAGGTGTTCCCAAAACTAAAAAATTAGGTAATCGAGCCGAGATATCTAGCTCAGCCAAGTCCTGATAGGTCTGCCAGTCTTTCCACCCCTGTAAAAAGCGATGTTCTAAATCCCAAACTCCTTCTAAAACAGGTTTTCTGGTTTCAAATAGGCGTTCCTCTAGATCCGCCATTTGAGCGAATTCTAACAGTTTCAATCGTAAGGGGGCTGTCTGAGCTGGTATTTCACTCCAGTTAATAAACCTTTGAGGAAGTTGGATGCCCTCCACTGTTACATCTTTTGCCCGCAGTCGGATCACATCAGCCACGCTAAGTTCCCAATAACGGATAAGTTGACAGGCTTCCTGTTGCCGATCATCATTTTTAATTCGCCTGAGAATCTCAACAAACTCTTGCTCCGAAAGCAGTTTGATGATGGATTCTAATTTCATACACCCATAGTTATGATTCTTTGGGGTAGATTGTACCATTCATCGGGTTAACTAAAGCGTTTTGTTTGAACGTTTTGATTACCGTTTTCCTCGATGCATTTTCATGGAGTTAGACAGAGCGCCTTTAACGGCATCCTTCACCTGATTCAATCGTCTGAGCCGTTTATTCGTCTGGATACATTGACTCAAGGCATCCACCCATGATGCGGAAATCGATTTCCCTTGAGCCGTTCGCAAAATTTGTTCTAACTCGGCAATCTGAAGCGGATTCAATCCCCTCAACCTTAAAATCGCCCTATCGGTAACATCTTGCTCAAAGCACTCCGGTAAACTCAAACCAACCACCCGGAAATTCAAGATAGTTCTCACACATTTCTCACAACGCCCACAGTTGCGGTCTTTATCTTGACCTTGCCAGCACACCTGTAACCCTCGTAATGCCTCAGACCAATCCCCAATTTGGGCAACTTTTTGAATCCGGGTAAAGGCAGCACCATCATGAATCAGTTGGAACGAATGACTCGATAATAAATGATCGGTCACCGGATTAGACCCCCAAGGAATCAGCGCTTGATAGGGTTCGGTACTAGCAATTAACCCCCCGCCATATCCGCCTTGCAACAGCATCAAACACGAGGCAATTGCTGTTCCATGGGTTTCTTCCCAATCCTGGGGAAAATCCCGGAAATTGGTTGCCATGGGAATCAATGGCACCCCCAAACTCTCCAACATTTGCTGGGACTTTTGAGCCGCACGGTCAAGTTGTGCCTGGGGTTTTTGGTTATGCTCATACCAGTTCACCACCATTAACCCCCCTTGTACATTGCGCTGTAGCCGACCACAACGTCCCGTCCGATGCCGAAATAGAGTAAAACAACTATCCACACCCCCAGAAAAAGCAACCAGGGTACGGGTGGCATCCTCAGTCGGCGTTAACTCTTGCTCCACCTCAGCCGTCAGTTCAATCAAATGGTAACGGTGGGGACGCCAGCATACCCACGCCGCCTGAAACTCCATCAAATTACGGAGTAGAGACGGTGACACCTGACCATGAACCACCACATCCGCTGACTGGCGCATCGCCAGCATCAAGGTTGCTACGACAAAGGGATCACAACTCGGGGTAATAGAGGAACCATACTCCACCGGGAGACGATACCATAACCGAGTTCGCTCCCCCTCCGGCTGTTCAAGCGTCACACTCACCGTTGTCGAACCATCAACGGTCATCGTTTCTTCGGGCCACAGATGAATTTGAGCCATCTCAGTTACAGATGATCCTTAGACCACAACAAAAATCCTAGTAATAGCTTGAGACCAGAGGCTTCCATAATCGAATCCGCCTTAAACTGTATCGATGCCTCTGGTGGGGGCAACACCTGATTGAGAACATCCAGATGGAACAGATGCCCCACTTGCTCCCGGTAGGGTTCTGCCTGACGACGCACCTGTCGCCATCCGGCATCATTAATGTTATAGATGCGATAATAATAGCGCCGCTCAATCCCCTGTTTGTGTAACCATCTGCGCCACTTGCGCTGCAATCCAAACCAGGGGGCTAGCTGCTGACGCCAGGGACTCGGTTGCAATGGTTCCACATTAAAATTCTTCTGATCCAAGGGTAACTGAGCCAGTTGGGGAAATCGAGTCCGCAGTAATTCATTCTCACCCCGCCGCTTACCGATGGTTTGAACGGGTAAGGTGCCAGTGGTTTCCAGAACCTGCCAATCCAAAAACGGAAAAACGGGCCACGCCCCAAAGCTGAGTTGCCACCCGGAACAGCCGATGTGAAACCGTTGCCGATGGTACAGATCAAACCACCAGGCGCGTCGAAACTCATCCTCGGCATAGCTTTCATAGGTGGTGCGGATGCGAGCAATGGTTTCGTTGACGAGATCCCCAAATACCTCTTTGCGTAAGAGTTGTTCGAGAAATGGCGGCGAGAATCCCCACCGATTCACCCCTCCGCCAAAAAATGTATCAAATGATAAAGGTTGATTCGGCAGCGAGTACGCCACTTTTATCCCTAAAATCGGTCCGAGGGAATGACCGCCAACGATTCGCGGCGCGAGATTCTGCAAATAGGAGTAAATCCCCCAATCCATTACCCAGTTAAACCCATTTACCAAATGCTCCCACTTGACCAGTAAGTCCGCGTACCCTGGATACTGGTCACTGGGAATGGTTAGGTGATGATGTTCCATACCCAGGGTACGAGCAACAGCCTTGGCACATTGCATATCGATATCTGCGTTGACACCGAGGGACAAAGCCACTGTCTCAACGCCTCGACGGTGTAGCAATCCAGCCAAGGTGCGAGAATCGAGTCCTCCGGAGAGGAGTAGAGCATGGCGTGCTGTGGCGGGGGCTTGGCGAGTGAGGGCTTGGTCAATGGCTTGCTCTAAGACATCGAGTTGCTGATCAAACGAAAGCGTCTGATAATTTTTATGGGAGTTAGGCTGGGGAATTTGATATTGTTGAATCTCTTGGGCTTTCTGATGGGGTTGCCACTTGAGACAATATCCAGCAGCGAGTCGATAAACATCCTGCCACAGGGTTTGACCCTCAAACGTGCCATTGGTGAGCAGAATTCCGACTAAGCCCCGAGGATTAAATTGGGCAGTAAACAGGGGATGATAGCGAAACAGTTCTGGACTCGAACCAATCAGGGCGATGTCTCCATGGGTGTAGTAGTACACCGGGAACAAACCGAGCAAATCGGCGGCAACCGAGAGTCCCCAATTAGGATGATATGCGATCGCGGCATAAAAGCCGTCAAAGGGAGGAAAACTGTGAGTCTGTGAGTCTTTCCATAGCTTGAGCAGATGGGGCGCACTCAGGGGTTCTGATTGATGGGTAGCTATTGCTTCTCCCCACACCACGGCTGTTCCCTCGGTATCTGCGACGCAACTGATGGGAGCATTCGGATTAGCTGCCCAGATGGCTTCAAAGTTCTCTACTGCACAGGAATTGCTGATCAATCCGGCGACAGGTGGCAATAGGGGTTGAATGGTTTTGATATAGTGCGATCGTCGTTCACTATTGGGATCTACAATTGCCACAAAGTTAGCCATAATTAAGTTTTTATCTGGATAAAATTTAACGTTACCGATTTTCTCTTAATCCATTCAACTATAAAGTTGATTGACGTGGATGTCGAATGGTACTGGATAATTTATCCCGAACGGGAACCCCTGTTTAATTGACCGGACTTAACCGCCAATTTTCATTTTTGCGCCCCGACTTAGGTGAGACGGTATGAGAATAGCCATGCCAATCTTAGTTAAAACGATCACGATGAGTTTAAATCGCAGCAGTAAGGATGGGTCATATCGAATAGCTGTGGTGAGAAACTTAAGTGCGGCAAAACCTTTTTTGCGTTCTAGGGGCCATTCAAGGGCTCTATACGTCAAGTATTTGTAGCGATTTCCCAGAATCCCTGGTTTGAGATTTTGCAGGGAAGCCGGGGCTTGATTCAATGCCTTTTCAATCACTTGGATACTGGAGCGTTCCATCCCCCAAATATTAGCCGACATGGAACTCGTCGATTTACGATATAACACCTGGGGTGATGCCACGGCGACAAAGGGATACCTAACCGCTAATCGCAGCCACATATCCCAGTCATGGGCATTGCTGAGGGATTCATCAAATCCACCGACTTCGAGTAAAGCCTGCCGTCGAATCAATGGATTAGAGCCATTCGCCACAAAATCATTCAAGAGTAGCTTACTCAATACATCTCCACTCTCTGTAATGTAGCTACCCCGTTTTAACAACTCTCCTGATTCATCAATCCAATCTGTCCAACTGTAAGCTAGGGCAGCTTGGGGATTGTCTTGCAAGGCTTTGTACTGCGCCTCTAACTTATCGGCTGTCCAAAGGTCATCGGCATCAATGAAGGCAATATAGTCACCCTGCGCTTTAGCAATCCCCCGATTACGACTAGCTGGCTGTCCGGCATTTGGATATGAAAATACCTGGATTCGCTCATCCTCAATACTGGAAACAATGTCTACTGTAGAATCGGCAGAACCGTCGTTAATTATAATTAACTCAAACTCTGAAAATGTTTGACTGAGAACAGAGCGTACTGTTTCTTTAATCGTCTTTTCGCCATTATAAACGGGTAAAATAACAGATATTATTGGATTCATGTTATTTTAATTTTGTTTATTTAATCTCTGATAAATATAGGCTTTAGCTTGAGAATTATCCTCAAAAAATTGGCAAAAGGGTAGTTGATAAGTCCAGGTTGTATAAAAGGACTTATTTTTGTGATAAGTTCCCGGTAAAAACAGATGAGGGATTCCTAGAAGAATAGAAAGAATATGTCCATGCATTCGGTTCGTAATCAGCCAAGGATATTGCTTTAATTGATAGATGCCGCTATGCATTAAATCCCAAGACTTGTAAAATAAGGATGGCTCGTCAATAGAGGATAATTTATCGATGTAAGGATGATTCGTATGCCAACGTTGACGGGATATCCATTCCCCAGGACTGGTTAAACCTCGTTGCCAGCCTTCCCGAATCAATCGAACTAAACCGGGAATTTTCCAATACCAGGCTTCTGGGTTTTTGAGACTATCCCTCTGCAGCCATTGATAGGATACCCAGTCTTCTACGACTAGGTTGTTTAGCTCCGTTAACTCTTGGGCAAAATTCCGACAATCCCTCCGACAATGATACAAAATAGAATTATCCTGACTGACCGAAAATGATAATCCTGGCATATTGACAAGATTAAATGCCATATCAGGAGCTTTTAGCACCTTACAGTTAGAAAAATAGTGGCAGGCAGTTTCATAACTGTAGTTCTCTCGGGCAAAAATAGTCAAATTTGGATGAGCATTAAAAATTTCGGCGGCTTGGTTTAGTTTGTTCTGATCTTCAAAATAAATAGTTTGGGGTAAAATAATAATCGGTTGACTATGATGTTTAGCAATTACGCGCTCACGAAATTCTTGCAATTCGGGCCACAAATCGCCTAAATTTCCTCCCCCCTGAAACAAAATAGGAGCATCACCGATTTTCTGAAGCATTTCGGTTTCAGAAAAGTTTTTCACGGTCGCTGTATACTTAATCTGCGTTTTAAGGATTTTCTTGAGATAGAATACAGTTCCCAGCCAAATTAGATGATCTCCGATATTGAGATAGTCAGGATAATCGAGTAACGCACATTGTTCAAACGGTTCTATAGTGGCAAGGGTTTCCTGAAGAACCTTCTTGATTTTCTCAGAACTTGAAAGATCTAGAGAGCTTTGCTGATGATCTATCATTGATATCGGTTTTGAATAGTCCCTAATTTATTTTGTATTCAGTTTTTTTCTCATTAGCCCTCTCATTTTAACAGATATTGGTCTGAGGCTTTGAAGTTTAATATGAAATTTCCATAAAGATTTTTGAGGAGCATCTTCATAATTCTTTGCTTTTTAATATCTACGAATATAGGTATATAAAGAGACTGGCTCAATCTAACCTTGAAGTTCTCCCGCACTGCGGGAGAACTTGCGCTTAACGACCTGTTAATCGTGTCAACACCTGATTCGACCGTTCGACAAACGCCTTCATGCCATTGGCGTCAAAGCCCCGTTGCGCCATTAATGCCAAGTCGTAGACATGTTGACAAATTTGATTGGCTAGTTCCCCACTCGGCGATGAACCCGCCCCTTGGACAATACTCCCTTGACTAATCTCGACTAAATTCTGAATCAAGGGATGTGCCGTATTCACGACCAAAATATGTTCCTCTGGAAACTGCGCCGCTTGCTGCTGCAATAGGGCGGTCATATCCTGTAACCGTCGCATAGCTTCTGGTAACAGTACCATCGCTGGCGGTGTCCCTTGAGGGTCATCGGATTTCAGCGCCTGGGTTTTCACATTAACCTTGGGCTTGTTTATCGCTTGCTCAAATAACTCCTTAATCAGTTCGCTACGAGTCTTATTGGTTTTGGGGTCAACGATATCCGACGCCTTATCTTGGTCAACCAGGGTATTATCTAACTCCGAGTCTACCCGCGAGAACTTCACATCAGAGTATTCCTGTTCCAGGAAACTAATGAAGTGGGTGTCGATAAACGAGTCCATATAGAGGACTTCTAAGCCCTGATTCTTGTGCAGTTCCACATACGTGGCTTGGGCGGCTTCGTCGGTGCAGTAGAAGACGTGGTTCTCGTGCTTGGCTTTGTTGCGGTCTAAATACTCTTTCAGCGTCGTATAGGTTCGCCCTTGCTCATCCTGATTCACGGCGGATGGACTCACCTCTTGCCAAGCATCGTCTTCTGGCGACTGCACCTCTACCTCCGGTGTCTCTGCTTGGCTTTCTGATTCCCCAGAAAAGGTGGTGCGATAGAGAATGATATCTTCGACTTGCTTTTTGAACTTATCGTTATTCAGCGCCCCAAACTTAACAAAGGTGCCCACATCTTGCCAGCAGCGGATATAGTCTTGCCGTTGCTCAGTATACAGTTGGTTGAGACGGTCAGCAATTTTCTTGGCAATGAAATCAGCAATCCGGCGCACCGTCCGGTCATTAGTCAGGGCGGAACGGGACACATTGATGGGAATATCGGGACTATCAATTACCCCGCGCAAGGGCATGAGGAAGTTGGGAATAACTTCTTCGCAGTTATCGCTGACAAAAACCTGATTACAGAATAACTTGATATGACCTTTGGTCACATCTACATCTGGCTTCAGTTTGGGGAAATAGAGAATCCCATTCAACAAAAACGGATAATCGGTCTTCAGATGCACCCACAGCAGGGGGTCTTCCTGAAACGGATACAGATAGCGATAAAATTCTAAATAG
This sequence comes from Coleofasciculus sp. B1-GNL1-01, assembly GCF_040220235.1. Taxonomy (NCBI): domain Bacteria; kingdom Bacillati; phylum Cyanobacteriota; class Cyanophyceae; order Coleofasciculales; family Coleofasciculaceae; genus Coleofasciculus; species Coleofasciculus sp. B1-GNL1-01. The sequence goes on along the minus strand of NZ_JAVJTO010000071.1, from coordinate 19,068 downwards.
TCCTCATCCTTGAGATCCCGTGGTGATTGTTTCCACAGTGCCTTGTGTTGATTGAGATCCTCGCCATCCATCTTAATCGGTACAGGCATGAAGTCGCAGTACTTCTTCACCAGTTGGCGAATCCGGGCGGGTTCGACATATTCGGTCTCTTCATCCTGTAGCGTCAGCGTAATCGTGGTTCCCCGTTCTTTGCGGGACGACTCCGACAGTTCAAACAGGGGAGACCCATCACAGGACCAATGTACCGCCTCAGCCTCGGCTTGGTAGGAGAGGGTATCAATCTCGACTTTCTTCGCCACCATGAAGCAGGAGTAGAATCCCAAGCCGAAGTGACCGATAATCTGCTGGTCGGCGTCTTTTTGGTATTTCTGGATAAACTCTTCGGCGCTGGAGAAGGCAACCTGGTTAATATATTTTTTCACCTCCTCAGCGGTCATGCCAATCCCGTTATCGGAGACGGAGAGGGTTTTGTTATTTTTATCCAGGGAAATGGTAATTTCTGGGTTCCCCACATCTCCATCCACTTCCCCAGAGTAGGACACCATCTTCAGCTTCTGGATGGCGTCCACGGCGTTGGAAATCAATTCCCGCAAGAAGATTTCGTGGTCGGTGTAGAGCGACTTCTTGATAATGGGAAAGATATTCTCAGTATGAATGGTGATTTTTCCCTGTTCGAGTACAGTCATAGGTATAACGCCATATAGGTTTAGGGTTCACTGATGATTTTGCGCGATCGCGGCTAGTTTTCAGGAGGGGATGACCCACGGATAAGATTCGGATTTCCTCACTTGAGACTTCGGAGGGGGCTGACTGGCGCAACTCCAGTTAACGGTTTATGGCGAAACAACGTTTTCAACCGTTTTAGTATCCCTCTATAGACGACAGCAACTTGGGGATTATCTGGCAATACCTTGAGTTTCGCTTCAAGTTTATATTTATGTTAATGAACTTCGTTTCACAACCAAAAATGAACTAATTAAACTTCCCCAAAAAAATTCCATTTCACAAGCTGCAATTAGATTAGTCTTGAATTGCCCCCGATATTTAAGAAACTGCAAAACAACTCGACGCAAGCTGCCTAAAAGGTTGCGAATAATAATCAGTGGTTTCTGCCAAGGTTTAGCATTCACCATCCGTAGCTGGCAGGTGGCTAACCCACACCCCCGGGAAATAGAGAGTAAATAATCCCTTTCTAATCGCCAGTGGGGTATTTGATGATAGGTATGCAAATCGGGATGATACCAAATTTCCCACCCCGCTTTATGCATGTAAAGTAGTGGCTCATAGTCTTCTCCGCCCAACATTGAACCTGCCAATCTCCCTTTTAAATGAGGACGTTGGGGAACGCTTTCCTGCCAAGCTTTTCGACGAACCACTAACGCCGCTGCTGTTGGAAGTCTCAAGTTTTGCGGTTCAAATTGATGAGGCGTAGAACCATGTTCTCGAATGGCTAAAAAGGCTTGGATGCGTTGAAAGTTTTCCGGCGGTTCAACTTCAAACTCTCCATGAATTTGCCCACTCAATGCACCCGCTTGGGGATGGTTTTTGGCAAAAGTATGTGCTTGGACTATCCAATCTGGATTGGGTAAGTTATCATCATCCAGAAATCCAATCAGTTCCCCCTGGGCTTCTTTTACTGCCCGTAATCTGGCATAAGCGGCACCTTGTTCCGGTTCCAGGATGTAGGTTAAGGGAACATCGGCTAGCCAATTCTCTTGATACTCCTGCACCACTTGGGCGGTATTATCGGTACTGTTATTATCAACAACAATTATTTCCCAGGTAATTTGGTCTAAATCTGTTTGCTGTCGCAGTTTATCCAATAGCTTGGTTAAACGGTTGGCGCTATTATAGGTGGGAATCGCTACGGTGAAGTCTATAGACATTGTTTTGTCATTAGTCATTGGTCATTGGTCATTGGTCTTTCGTCATTGGTCATTCGTCGCAGAATGCTGGTAATCCTTTGGGGCGGGTTTAGTTATATTAGGGTGCAAAGCAAAGGTTAGTGGTAAAACCCGCCCCTACAATTCCCCCATCTTCCCCATCTCCCTCATCTTCCCCATCTCCCCTTAATCGAACAGTATTGATGATGTTTTTTTCTACCCACCTACTTACCTTTTAGGGTAATGATTTGGTTCGGGTGATTAAAATAGCCATTTTTGTATAAATAGAATGGACTCTCTAAACTACTCAAAACGAGTTGCCATTGACAAGCGGCGACTAAATCCGATTGACGTTTCCCCTGATATTTAAGGCTGTGAATAATGAGTTTCCGCAAGTCGTTAACGGTATAGGCAACAAAAGCTAAGGGGCGTTGCCAAGGTTTGACGCTTAACATGCGGGTGACAAAACGGCTGAGTCCAATGCCACGCATAAAGGGGATTAAATAGTCTCGCTGTAAGCGTTTCTGGGGGATTTTATGGTCAATTTCCATGGCTGAGTTATACCAAATTTCCCAGCCGTTGAGCTGCATATAACTTAACATTTCCAAGTCTTCCCCGGTGAGCATATTTCCCTGAATTCTGCCTGTTAAAATCAGTTGATTGGGAACACTATCCAGATAAGCCTGTTTTCGGATAACTAATCCGGCTGAAGGGGGTAATAATTTGTGGCGGGGTTCGTAGCGAAAGGGTTGGTCACCGCGTTCTGCGATCGCTAAAAAGGGTAGAATCGGTTTTAAGCTGTCGGGGGGCGGTACTTCAAAGTCGGGATGGATTTGACTGCCATAGGCACCGGCTTTGGGATAGGCTTGAGCAAAGGCAACGGCGGCAGCCACCCAGTTTAGGGCGGGAATGTTATCATCGTCTAAAAATCCAATTAGGGGGGCTTGGGCTTCCTTAACGGCTAATTGTCGGGCAAATCCTGCCCCTTGTCTTGCTTCAACGCAGTATCGTAGGGGAATGTCGGCAGACCAGTTTTCCTGATACGCTTTAACAATTTCAGCCGTGTTATCGGTACTGTTATTATCAATAACGATAACTTCCCAGCGAATCGATTCTGTACCCGTTTGGCGGTGCAGTCGTTCTAATACTTCGGGGATTCGGCTTCCGCCATTATACGTGGGAATCGCGACGGTGAAGGTAAGGGACATAACAAGTCAAACGTTAAAGGTCAAAAGTCAAATGTCACTTTTGCCTGGTTTAGAAGACAATCGGGTTAAGTGTTTGTAGTTAGTGCTGAGGCACTGATGGCGCTAATGATGGCGCTAAAGCGCTTACTACGAACGTTTAAAGTTTTTTAGAGATGCCCCTGTCCTGGATTCTGCTCCTAACTGAATAGTAGCTGAATTCGGGAGAGATTCTCCTAAAACTTTAATGAAGATTTTTTACGAAACCCGTTCAATGTACCGATTGCGGTTCCGGCAAATTTACCGCCTCCTTTTTCTCAAAGGTGAGGGCGTTATCCACACAATGAACGAGGATTGTATCTCCCGCCCCAAATGTGTTTTCTAATAACTTCGTGGCAATTGGGTTTTCCAGTTCCCGTTGGATTGCCCGTTTCAGAGGACGCGCCCCATAGACGGGATCATACCCGACATTCACCACATAGTCTTGCGCCGTCGATGACAGTTCAATGGAGATTTTCTGATCCGCTAACAACTGTTCAATCCGTCGCAGTTGAATCTCGACAATTTGCCGCAGTTCCTTGCGCGTCAGGGTGTGGAAGATGATGATATCATCGACACGGTTGACGAATTCGGGGCGAAATTGCTTTCTTAAGGCATCGGTGACTCGCTTCCGCATCTCCTCATATTGGGCATCATCTCCCGCTACATTCAGGATATGATCACTGCCAATATTACTGGTCATGACAATAATCGTATTGCGGAAATCCACGGTTCGCCCTTGGGAGTCGGTGATGCGTCCGTCGTCAAGGACTTGTAATAAAATGTTAAATACATCTCGGTGTGCTTTTTCCACTTCATCCAGTAACACTACCGAGTAGGGGCGACGGCGAATGGCTTCGGTGAGTTGTCCCCCTTCTTCATAGCCAACATATCCGGGAGGTGCGCCAATTAACCGGGAAACGGCGTGTTTCTCCATATACTCGGACATATCAATTCGGACTAAAGCATCCTCGCTGTCAAAAAGGAACTGTGCCAAAGCCCGCGCCAATTCCGTTTTCCCCACACCTGTGGGTCCCAAGAAGAGGAATGAACCGATGGGGCGTCCGGGATCTTTCATCCCCGCCCTAGCACGACGAATGGCGGCGGCGACGGCTTCCACGGCTTCTCCTTGCCCAATGACTCGTTTGTGCAGATGTCCTTCTAGCTGCAAGAGTTTCTGGCGTTCTGACTCCAGTAACCGTTTTACGGGAATCCCTGTCCACTTGGCGACAATTTCGGCAATATCGGCTTCGGTGACTTGTTCTCGGAGTAAGGCGGAACCCTTTGCTTGGAGTTCCAGCATCATCGTCTCTTTTGCCTCGCGATCGCGCTGGAGTACCTCGAGTTGTCCATACTTAAGCTGGGCGGCTTGGTTTAAATCATAGGCGCGTTCGGCTTGCTCGATTTTAACCCGAAGTTGGTCTTCTTCTTTTTTCAGGTCGTTAATTTCTTCTAGGAGTTGTTTTTCCGATTGCCATTGTCCGTTAAGCTGTTGGTGATTGGTTTCGAGTTGTTCTATTTCTTGCTCTATCCGGTCTAACCGTTCCTGAGACGACTGATAGGCACTACTAACGGCGGCGACACCCTGACGCTGACTTTCGGCTTCTAGGGATAGCTTTTCCATCTTTAGCTGCATCAGCCTGCGATCAATCGCTTCAAGTTCTACGGGTTTGGAGGTAATCTCCATTTTCAGCTTGGCGGCGGCTTCATCCACTAAATCAATGGCTTTATCGGGCAAAAAGCGATCGCTAATATACCGATTCGATAGCGTCGCGGCGGCGACTAAGGCGGAGTCGGTAATGGTGACATTATGGTGAACTTCGTAACGTTCCTTAAGTCCCCGTAAAATAGAAATCGTATTGTCCACCGTCGGCTGCCGTACCAGTACCTGTTGAAACCGTCGTTCTAAGGCGGCGTCTTTTTCAATATGCTTGCGGTACTCATCTAAGGTTGTCGCCCCAATACAGCGCAATTCCCCTCGCGCTAGCATGGGTTTGAGTAAATTCCCGGCATCCATTGTTCCTTGACCTGATCCGGTACCGACAACGGTATGCAATTCATCAATAAACAGGACAATATGCCCATCAGACTGGGTAACTTCCCGTAAGACGGCGCGGAGTCTATCTTCAAATTCCCCTCGATATTTCGCCCCCGCAATTAAACTCCCCATATCCAAGGAAATCAACTGGCGTTCTTTGAGGGATTCTGGCACATCTCCATTAATTATCCGTTGTGCCAATCCTTCTGCGATCGCGGTTTTACCGACACCGGGTTCCCCAATGAGTACCGGGTTATTTTTGGAACGTCGGGATAAGACTTGCACCACTCGACGAATCTCTTCATCCCGCCCAATTACCGGATCAAGTTTCCCGGCTTTGGCTTGTTCGGTCAAATCCCGCCCAAATTTCTCTAGCGCTTCATAGCGGGATTCCGGACTTTGATCGGTGACTTTTTGGGAACCCCGAATCGCTTTAATCGCGGCTTCGAGTTTGGGACTATCCAGGTCAAAGCTTTTAAACAAGCGGCGTCCGATGCGTTCATCGGCGGCTAATCCCAAGAGTAAATGCTCAACCGCAATATAATCATCGTCCAGGGCGACTCTGGATGCCTCGGCATTATCCAGCATAATATCCAAGCCTCGCCCCAGGTAGAGTTGGTCAACATTATTCACCTTAGCTTGGCGATTGGCGAAGGCTTCCAATTGCTGCTTAAATGTCGGCACATCCACCGTCACCCGTGACAGAATCCGGGCGGCTAACCCCTCTTGTTCCAAGAGTGCGATCGCCACATGTTCAACTTCTAGCTGTTGATTGCGACAGCGGCGGGCAACGTCTTGGGATTTAACGATCGCTTCCCAGGCTTTGTCGGTAAATTTGCTGGCGTCGGTGGGCTGCATGAGTGGTTATCTAGTTATCGAGTCTTGATTGAATAGTATCTCCCAGTGGCAGTATAACAATCTACTCTCGATAAAAGTGAAATAGCCGTAGAGAACACATTTATCGTCACTGGACGTGGCGGTTTACCCTTATCGCCGGATGAGCCGCTCCCCCCTGATACTGTTGTGGAAGATTTAGGCAATTACGTTGAATATGAGCCAACTGAGTTGATACCATTGTCACCGAGAATGAGCAACCTCGAATCGATTTCAGAAGATAAACCCCGGCAATAACGATAGTGCCGCGACTCGCCCCTACAGGACAGGTAACACAATAAAATAGATTCCCCAAAAATAATAGAATTAGGGCTTGACTTTTCCCATGAATTTAGGTACTTTTTTATCATGGGAAAATGTGCCGTCCTATAGACCCCGTTCAACCTTAACCTATAGTGAATTGGCACAGCTAAAATTGTGAAGTAGATTTGACCATTGAATCGGGCGCACGTCGGTGCGCCCCTACGGTTTCCGGGCGTAAGATTAAATAAAATTACGTCAGTCCTGACCAGGTTTGAATGGTGCGCCCCATAAGTTTCTTCCCAAACCACGGTGTATTCCTAGAGAGGGATTTCAGGGTATCTTGTGCCACTGTCCAACTCTGCTGTGGGTCAAATAATACCAGTTCTGCGGGTTGATCATTGGCAATTTTAGCAGGGGATTGACCTAGACAAAACGCTGGATTTGTGCTAATTGTTTGCCACAGTTGCAATGCTGAATATACACCCGTTTCCACTAAATTTTGCCAAAGTAAGGGTAACGCTAACTCTAAACCAATGACTCCTGGTGGCGCTTCGGCAAAGGCAACGGTTTTCTCTTCATAAGTGTAGGGGGTATGGTCAATAGCAATGGCATCAATTACACCATCCCGAATGCCTTCAATCAGGGCGATGCGGTCATCGGGATTGCCTAATGGGGGGTCTAGGCGTAAGTTGGGATTATAATTACTTAGATCTTGAGTATCTAGTAGCAAATGCATCCAAGAGGTGCTGGCAGTAACTGGGATGCCTCGTGCTTTCGCCTCTTGAATCAATTCCACACCGCGACGGGTTGAGATCCGCATCAAATGCACCGGAGTCGCGATCGCACTCACCACTTCTAAGATGGCAGATAAGGCGGCTGATTCTGACATGGCGGGATTTCCAGGGATACCAAACCGGATAGAGTTCGCCCCTTCCCGGATCACCCCATTTCCCTTTAACTTCGGGTCACACGCCCACAACGCCACAGGAATTGGCAACGGGCGCAGGTATTCTAACACTCGCCGCAGTAAAGCCAGATTCGATAAAGGACGCCCATCGGCAAAACCCACGACACCTGCGGCGGCTAACTCAGCTAGTTCCGTCATCTGTTGTCCTTCCACACCCTGGGTTATCGCCCCCCAGTAATATAGGTGAGGGGAAGATTGGCTGGGATGGGAACGTTCCTGCTGGCGCACACGGGCAAGTCCAGAGGGATTATCTAACGGCGGTACGGTATCCGGTAAAATCGCTAATCGGGTAAAGCCGCCCGCCGTCGCTGCGGCGAGAAGTGATGCCCAGGTTTCTCGTTCTTCATAGCCCGGTTCCCCCGAATGACTGTAAAGATCAACTAAGCCAGTCCCTAAAATTAGACCTTGGCAATCCCGCACCACCGTATCACTGGACCACTCCTCAATTTTTGGTGCAACAGCCTTGATGATGCCGTCTGTAATTAGCACATCAGCGAGTTGGTCGGTTCCAGACACCGGATCTAAAATCCGGACTTGTTGCAGTAGTTCATTAGTCATGGGAAACACACAATTGGGGATTGATTTAAGGACGGAGGGTTCAGTTGGTCATTTTTCGGTTGCCACAACAGCGAAATACTGGACAAATCAGAAATTCGGAGATTGGACAATTGTTGCTTGTTGAACAAAATCAGAGATATTAGCCGTGTACAGAGCATTTGTCAAGGCAAGTATTCCAGGCAAACCTAATGATCGAGTGACGAAAACTCAGGATCAAGAATGGCTTACCTTATTTCTATACCGAGATGTATTGCAGCGGAAGACCGATAAATAGATGAACCTTCCGAAAAGCTACTGCTATAAACACTTCTGGTGTAGAGAATTTCGTCTAGCGACTATAGACTTTATTAAAAGTTCACACAATCTGGAGTGTTATCCTGCCACAATCTTTCTATTTGAATCTCTTATCTCTCTATTTGGTCATTCGTCATTTGTCATTTGTCCTTGGTCGAAGAATTCTGGCACTCCGTTGGGGCGGGTTTATTTATATCAGGGTGAAAACCTTCCCGTTAATGGTAAAACCCGCCCCTACAACTTTCAAACTCTTCCCATCTTCCCCATCTCCCCCATATCCCTCATCTTCCCCATCTTCCTCATCTTCCTCATCTCCTCTCTGTGTCCCTCTACCTTCTGCCTTCTGCCCCCTACCCTCTGCCTTGTTGAAACACAGGGATGAGATAGTCTGACAAGGTAAAAGCATCCACGCCTAACTCGGTGCGTTCCTGTGCGGCTAAAATTCCCGCTTGGGCGTGCCACCAAGCCGCCGCCGCGACGGTGGCGTCTAGGGGAAATTTGGTGGTTGCTGGCTGGGCGACTAAGCCACCAATAAGCCCGGTGAGAACATCCCCACTGCCACCACGGGCTAGGGCGGGTGTACTGTCTGGCACCAGCCAAACCGATCCCTGGGAATTCGCGATCGCACTTCTGGCACCTTTTAATAAAATCACAGATCGACTCAATTGAGATGCCTTCTGTACCGCACTGACGCGATTAGGCAGCAATTCCGCCGAATCGGGAAATAACCGCTTAAACTCACCCACATGAGGCGTTAACACCGTCGCCCCCTGACGCCGGATTAACGTAGGAATCGTTTTCAGTTCCGCCAAACTATTTAAGCCATCAGCGTCTAAAATCAGGGGACAGTCCACCCTCATTAATTCTTGTAGCAAAGACTTCCCATCCAGAGTCAAACCCGGACCACAGGCGATCGCACTAAATTTACTTAAGTTTACAGAATCAGGAAGCTGTGCGATCGCGCCACTGGGGGTTTCCGGACACCCAATTACCAGGGATTCTGGGACATGACTGACTAATAGCGGTTTCAGCGAATCCGGAACCGCCACAGACAGCATTCCCACCCCAGACGCCCGCGCCCCCAGTGCGGTTAAAATGGCACCACCAGAATATTGGGTTGAACCACAAATCAGCAGCAGATGTCCTTCCTTATATTTATAGGTAGCGGCTGGACGGTGTAGGGGCAGACAATCCCGTACCATAGAGGATGTCACCCGCATTAATCCCGGTGATTGACCCAAAACTGCCCAAATATCCGCCAAGGGGATACCAAAATCAATTAACTCCGCCTCTCCCAGATAATCCAATCCTTGATCTTGTAAAAATGCCTGCTTCCATAACCCTAAACAGAACGTGCGACTTGCCCGAATCGCCGTATTCAAGACTTCCCCAGTATCCGTGTGAATCCCAGAGGGTAAATCGATACTGGCGATAGGTTGGGAGAGTTGGTTCAATTGCTTAACCGTATCCGCCAGATTTCCTTCAAGCGATCGCGTTTGCCCAAAGCCAAACAATCCATCAATAATTAAATCACAATCCAGTAACGGCTGAATCTGCTCATAAAAGGGAATCCCTAAACTCTCCGCATAGTCAGCATGTTGCGAGGTTAATTCCTTAAGCTTATTAATCGGACGGTAAATCAGCACCTCATAGCCCTGACACTGTAACTCCCGCGCCACCACCAAAGCATCACCGCCATTATGTCCCGGACCCACTAACACACCCACACGCCGCGTTTGCGGATAAGGATAAAGGGTTTGAATCCGCCTCGTAATCAACCCCGCCACCTTTTCCATCAACGCCGCCACAGGCATTCCCGCCTCAAAGATACGCCCTTCAATCTCGCGCATCTGCTCAGCAGTAACTACAATTTGTTCAATTTGTTCGCGTCGCTTTGTCGGTTGCACAGCAGTTATTCCCCATTTCACCATCTTTGATTATTGCGCCATCAGACGTAGATTTGCATCAGTCCCCTGAAAGATGAGCAACGTACCAAACCGAAGTAACTCCCTTTTTGCCCTGAAGCCTGTCAGGGACAGCACAAAACTCTCAAGTCGGTTGAACTTTTGCATAAGCGAGATTGGGTGTGACAAGCAATTGTTTAGACGTTCGTAGTTGCGCTTTAGCGCCATCAACGTTTGCCTCGCTACGACAAATATTTAGTTCAGTTCAAGCTAACGATGGCGTTAGTTTACCCAGAAAAAATGCTCCGCTTAAGCTGTTCGGCATTTAAACCTTAATATCAATAATCATGAAATCCTTGTAGTGCGTTTAGCGAAGCCATGCCGAAGGCTTTAGCGAAGCCATGCCGCAGGCTTTGCATCTTGCTCGCTACTAATACCCAATTTAAATGCATGACAGCTTACTGGTATAACACAGCTAAAATAGTGGAATCTATTTAACCATTAAATCGGGCGCACGCCGTGCGCCCCTACAATTTCCGGTCGTAATTCTAATCTATCAAATTTGGTGTGCCACGCCAGTACCATTACATTACCATCACAGAAATTCCGGGAACAGAAACGAATTAATCCGCTCGTACTCTCGTTCCAACCGTGCTTTCGCCAATTGATAATAATCCGAATTAACTTCTGCACTATAACACCGCCGACCCTTGCGTAACGACACGACGGCGGCTGAACACATCCCGCCAAACGGTTCCCACACCACATCACCAACATCGCTAGTTGCCAGAATAATCAATTCAATTAAACGTAAAGGCTTCTGATTCCCATGAAGGCATTTTGCCTGCCGATTTTTCAGGCGTTCCTTACCCCGAACTGCAGGTTCCGACCAAACATTTGTAATTCCATGACTATGATGCCATTTAGCTCGCATTTTTGACCATTGTTCCGCCGTAACTGGCGATTTACCATCGATGGAAAAGTAAGGGATTGCTGTCGGTTGACCATAGCGATTAGCGTAAGTAACAATCCGTTCCATCATGTCGGGTGGCGGGAAATACCACAGATGATCCTTGGTAAAATATTTACGAGTCGCCGCATTTTTGACCCCACAAGCCTCATTCGTTTTACTCAGAGTAAGTCCCGTCCGAAGCCACTCATGACGCAGCCACTGTTGCATCGGCAATTGATAACCATCACCCGTCTGAAGTTGCACCTCTCGTACATAATGTACACAAACTTCAGTCACAATCGGAAAACGACGTATTGTCTTACTATTAACATTGCCAGCAATATGGGCAACACCTTTATCCCAAACATTCACAGAACGGTATTGCCAACCTTCCTTGACCAAAATCGGATGAACGGTAGCCCAGCCAATTTCACTACACCAAAACCACAACGTTGTCTCTGGTAAACAATAGCGTGACCAAGCTTTAATATGAGGTGCATACCAATCTGCTAAATCCGTTGGTGTTGGCGGATCACCTGGGAAAAGTCCTAATCCATAAGCACCATCTGAGATGATAACTGTTGGCGCTTGCCAAGCGAAATAGCGGCTCAACACATCAGCCTGTTCAATTTGCACTGAATCGATAACAGTGGTAGACACAGCAGAAGTTAAGTTTGTAGGGGCGGGTTTTACCATTATCTGCTGCAAAAGACCTAGACGTGAATAAACCCGCCCTGACCCTACTATCGTTCATAATGCTACAAAATAGTTGCACAAGTCAAGCGATCGCACACCTTAGAGTTCTAAGGGTAGAGATAGAGGACGAGTTGTCTGGATCATCTGTGAAAAAATCCCCAAAATCGCGTCTAAATTATTCAGATAATGTTCCCCGCGCTCAATAGAAACTGTCGTTTTGACTAATTTGATAAATTTCCAAATACTTCCGGTTGTAATAACTCCATAAATACAACCAATTTCATTATTTTTCTGCTCATTAAAAATCTGAGCCGCAAGCATCTCGGCAATACATTGAGGAATTTCTGATTTAATATTATCATTCTTAGCTTCTACCAGGGTGACGACTGGTGCTGTCACTTCCAACTGTTTGGGCGAATGACTGAGAATAAAATCACATCGACCGTTAAGTCCTCTGTCTTTATCAATGTTAAAGTCAGTTCCCGAAAATAGGCTGATCTGGCGGTTGTATTTTCGGCGAACTTCGATGAGAATAGGAGTAACAATCATCTCAGAACGCGCTTTTTCCGTATTAATCTCTAATGCCAGAGGAATATTTTCGTCGAGTGTTTCGCTTAATAGTGGACTAGGCGGGGCAGGTTCTACTGAGTTAAAGAGTTCAACTCGCTCTTGGATAATCAGATTAAAGTCGTTTTCTAGGTCTTCTAAGGTAAAATCACTGTATGACATGGTTCTTTGTATTTGTTTTTACATACTTAAAAATTAGAATAGAGACAGTGTTATTCAGGCAAAGATAAGTATTTTACTCTATCCTGTTTAACTTCAGACAAGAACTCTCGAATATCCTTCGTGCCTGTCCAAAGTCTTATATCAATGTTATCCAATATTTTCTCTAGCCTGGTAACCAATTCTTTAAGCTCATTTTCTTTACATATTGTTCCATCAGCTCCGTAGAGTCGAGTGATTTCAACTAAAACTTTCAGCCACAGTAAGCTATCACAAGCACCTTTCCATGCAGAAAAATCCAGCGAACGGGAAAATGGACGGTTTATAGTTCGCTTAGCAGGGTTGAAAATTTTCTTGTTAAGTTTGTCGCGCCAGTTTGTTCGACAATCTTCAGTTGCATTAGCGATAGCCCAGCCACAAGTAAAAGTAAGTTCTCTATCTGTCAGCTCGTCGAACCAGGAACGAGATGATTGATTATCTGGCTTATGAATTGTGGCAGAAATACAAGCTTCTAGTCCCTCGACGAGAATAGTCAGCCATAGCTGTGCAATTTCGTCAACCGTCAGTTTATTATCTTCTACTAACGGTAATAAAAGCTCATTGGTTGTAGATATTGCCCAGCTTCCCTCTATCGGACCACCGAGGCGATGAACAACATCGCGCAATTTCTTCGCCGATAAATTTTCAACCCACACCTGACGGATTTTCTCAAAAATTTGTAAGCGGATATTCTTGAGTTCTTCATTTTCATGTCGATTATTTTGGTTAGCTCTAATTCTTAGTTCAAATACCCACTCAGCTAAAGCATAAATACGTTCTCTTTCTGGGAGTACATCTATAGTCTTAAACGCCTTTTGTAGATCAATATGCTGATTCCGTAAAGGAGATATGCTTTGTGCAGCAATAGCTCTAAGTAGAGGAACATCACTTCTTAACAGGGCGGATAAAAGTCCGTTATCTGTTACACCAGTATACTGAATTTGGATGAGTTGATTTAAGATTTGCTTGATAACTGACGTGAGTGTATTCGCGATCGCCCAATAGTTAGAATTGTTTTCGTTTAAGGTATGTCGCAGCTCCGTGATAACATTTAATAATCCTTCTGGATCGAGAATCGCCATTGCTTTTGCCGCATACTTAATACCAAAACGATCATAAAATCTATAGAATGAGTAATCATTATTTATCCCTTTTAAAAATTGACCAATATCGCTTATTACTTCGAGAAAATCCTGTTTGATTAAATGAGTGATACTTAATAATTCTTGACTATACTTAGCGCCCAATGAGCCTATAGGTGGTTCTTGATAAGATGCCTGAGATAAAAAACGTTGAATTTTGAAACATAGATTTTGATCTCCCTCGTAAACAAGTTGCTCAAAGTATTTACCTGACTGGTGACTATGGGCTAGCCATGCTCCCAATGCTGTCCATAATTTGGCAAAATTTTTCTCACTACTAGCGATAAGAATCTGAAGAAAATAGTTAAGCTGTGCATTGACTTGCTTAGTAACTGTAAACCCACTGCCTTCCCTAATAAGAATCCCCTTATCTTGCAGATTATTGCTCAATTCAGATTCCTCTAGGTATGACAATCTATCTTCATTCAGGAGGGTAGCAAAAAAGAACTCCGCATAAGGAATAGCAGCTATTCCTTGCTGATGCTTTGAATTATAATTAGAAGATGTATCAGTGTTTCTATTTGAATCAAAAAGTGTAATAATCTCATTAGGAGAATCATTAGCAGGTGTCAGCAAATCAATAACATACTTTTCGACCGCCGTCAACACTTCTCCATTAATGGGAGTAATTAGGAGAGGATAATTTCGGGTTGCACCTTGAATAGAATTAGATAAATGATAACCCATTTTAATTTCACCTAATTCATCAAAAACTAAAATATACCGATCGTGAAATAGTTGAGTTTTTCCTCGTTTTCGGCTTCTTAGGTCTAGCAATTTAAATTTTAACTGCGTAATAATAAACCCTAAATTTTTACAGGCTGTTTTAAGACGTTTTGATCTTTCAGGTTCTTCTATCGTGTTAACTTCATGAATTGGGTTGTCCTCCAGTGCGGAAGAATCATCATCTGATTTAACTTGAGTGTTGGTCAGAACCACATACTCAACTTGAGTAGCTTCTGCTCGTGCTATTAGTTCTACAACACCTGATGTATCAAAATAGGGATCGACAAGTAAAATTTTACTGGCTGTAGAATTTTTAGTTAGGGATTTAAGCCACGCTAAGAAGCTAAGCCCACCTTCCTCCGTAGCCCAACCTTTCGGAAAAAAACGTCCACTTGATGACTTAGAGAAAAGTCGCTGAGTTAGTTTATTGCTAATTGTATTAGCATCTACCCAAGGTGAAAGTTCATATCCCCCAACTGACGACGTTTTATCGTAATGCACTCGTTGAACAGATTGAACTTCTTCAAAAAGTTTGCGAATAGTAGATTTTTTTGAATCTTTAAACTTTTCCAGCCAATCGGACTGTAATTTTGCCTGGAAGCTAGCCATTCCTAGATTGAAACCAATCTGCTTAATAAGACCAGAAGAGTATTCGTACCAAATCGACCAGGTTTCTTCAGTAACTTCATATTTCCATATAGTTACAAGAAATCTATTGATTTCTTGGTCAAAAATAAAATCAATTATTGTATCGTTATTAGTGATATGACTAATTTTGCATTTGTCTAAAATCACCTCATCACTATTCCACAAGCGACAACGCACAAGTATTTGAGTTTTTGGGCAAAAAGTACCTGCTAGGACTGTTATCTTGACGTTACTAGGAGATGAGGCAGTATCAATCTTTACGCGAGAGTTATCATACTCATCTGCTGCTGGAAAAGATAACCATTCGATATTACCCAACCGTTCACTGTCTGCGCCGCAAAAGTTGAGTCCGGTTTCCTCCGTAAGATAGGAGAGACAATTCCTTGTCAAGTCGTCGGCTTGTGATAGCACATCTTTTTCATCTTGGTAAAAAAGACTCAGTTTATCCAGTTGCCAGAGAAAGCCAGCGAAAGCCGGCACATCCTCAATTGGACTTTTGATGTTTCCTCTATTTGTGTGTCCCGTCTCAAGGAATATTACTGGACGAACCGCGAAAGATTGGGCTAATTGTCTTGGGGATTTTGCCAAACACAGTTGACCATAGTAATTTTTTTTATGGGCTGGAGGAACTATACCAGCTTTCTTACACGAATTTTCTAAGGAAAATCCTTGTACAAGTTCTTTGATAAGGTTAAAAATAGTATGGCTATCGTGATACAAAGTTAGTTTAGCTATACGGAATTTGTAAGGATTGTTTTCGGTTCCCCAGTTTTGCTTTTTCCCACCGTCTGAAATGTACCATTGAGCAGAATTTTTGTAAGTTGCCGGGATAACCCATCCGAATAAAAGACGATATTCTGTCTTTGTATCTTGCGTTAACTCCAGTAGCCACAAATGGAGAGAACAAGCACCGGAATCTCTGAAAACTCTGGCAAGACGTGGGTCTTGACTTAGTTTCTCTAAATCCTGTATAAGACCTGTAGTAGCAGAAGAATCTGATGTCATTTGAGGTTATCTAATCTCACCAATTTATCACTCACTACTTGGAGACTGCGTGATTTTATATCAGCAGTTCTTTTGTCTAATTTTTATGTAGTATAACTCACTACAACGACTTTGGCAAATAGCTAACCCGATATGTGGGATTACTCTACCCTTCGGGTTCTCCTAGGCGAGTACGAGAAGGCGAGAGCCTACGTTCCTCAACCCAACCTACTTGTGTTGACATGCACCCAACTCGCTAACGCTCTACAATTTTCCATTGGCTTGCTAAATAGTGAACACAACAATCATAGCAAATCCCGGTTTACAAACCTCTATCATCCAGTCCGCGCAGGCGGACTTGGTTTGTGTAGCCGTGACTTCCAGTCGCCGATTCTGATTTGAATTTCAACTATAGATTTCATCGCGAATAACCTCTAAAAACGCCTTGCCAAATTTCAGATCTGGTTCCAAATAATTTCCTTCCGCCCATTCATTCCACGAGCGGATAAAAATTAGCCGCTTTTCCGATTCCCGTTCCGATACCGTTTCAATCGCCTCTTGTAGATGAACTCTAAATAAATCAGGCGTTGATTTCAGAAACACCAACCCATAGATACCTGTTCTCGGCGTGTTATCCCAATTCGGAAAGATACAGGGATAAGTGACAAAATACGGGTGACTTCCCTTAAAAGCACATTTGATCGCTTTTTCATAAGAGTAAAGTAGTGGATAATCCGAAAACTGTTTATATTTTTGGTAGAACCTCCGGGATGAAAAGGCACTAAACCTTTGCTTAACTTTAGTTAAACTCCGCTTCCCTGGGAAAATTCGGGCTGAAGCCTGCGTAAAAACATAATCCGGATTGATAACAATAGATGCATCAAACCCATTCGATTCAGGAAACCAGTATTCATGTCGGGCAACACCGATTAAATAGAGTCCCTTTAACCCAGATTTAATCGCTAAGTCTCTCCAACAATCCGTAAATTGTTTCGGGTCTGGCAACTCTTCCGGATTATAAACCAAAAATAGAGGTTTACCCTCAACCGTGATATAACGGGGATCAGTAAACGCCTCCAAAAGCGTATAAAAATGAGTCGTATAATCTGCCAAACCCGGGTAAGTTTGCTCAATTAAAACCCGATCCGGACAACCATGCCAAATCCCCGTCCAAGTTTGATTTGCCCAAGCTAAACAAAACGGAAAATTTGGCTCACCTGATTTTAAGACCTGATTAAACGGTCGTTCTAAAACCCGCTTACCCGCAAACCAATAATGCCAATAACAAAACCCTTCAATTCCATACTCTCTTGCCAGTTCCGCTTGCGCTTGTCGGGCTTCGGGTACACGCAAGTCATAAAAGCCTAAATCAGCCGGAATTTTAGGTTGGTCATGTCCGGGAAATAAGGGCTTGGCTTTGGCAACATTTGTCCATTCTGTAAACCCTTTTCCCCAGGCTTGATCATTTTCAGGAATCGGATGAAACTGTGGTAGATAAAACGCAATTAGACGAGCTTTTGCTGATTTTAATGGATTGGTTGTCATTCCGGAAATGTCTTAATGGATATCATTGGCTTAATGTTAACTCCCTAACCAAAGCCATTCGAGTTCCTGATTCCCTCCCCTTGACAAGGGGAGGGTTAGGGAGGGGTCTATCAGGGAAGGGTTCGGTCTTAAGGTATTGCAGATGTTTGAGCTTAAGTTGGCACCAATGATTCATGAACAGTCCCCTAAAGATAGTGGTTAAACCATAAATTTGTATAAATCCTGATTTGATTTATTGCACCGTGAATGGTACTTATTATCCCTTGATCCCCGTTTCCCTCCCTCCCTGGAAACTATCTGATACAATAGCGCTTACGTGTAAAAACACCCTCGATCGCGAAACGCTTAAACGCATGAGTCAGTTAAACAACGCCTTTACCCTTTTTTTGAGTTTGCTGGTCGAAGCCATGCCATTTTTACTCATTGGCGTCTTATTTTCCGGCTTGCTGCTGTTGTTCGTCGATGAGGGACGGCTGATTGCGTCTTTACCCAAGAACCCCTTCCTCGGTGCGGTTGTGGGGAGTTGTGCGGGATTTTTCTTCCCGGTGTGTGAATGTGGAAATGTGCCTGTGTCCCGGCGGTTGCTGCTACAAGGCGCACCCCTATCAGTGTCAATCGGGTTTTTGCTAGCTGCCCCCACGATTAACCCCATTGTAATTTGGTCAACCTGGGTCGCGTTTCGAGATCAGCCGGAAATTGTCGTCCTACGAGTCTTGTTTTCCCTGGGTATTGCCATAGTTATCGGTTGCGTCTTCAGCGTTCAGAAAGATATGCGCCCCTTGTTGCAACAGACTGTCACCCGTTCCATGGTGCTTCCCAGAGAATGCCAGGTCAAACCACCTCCGCAAAAGGAACCCCAACCCGCCCTGCTACAATCGGGTACATTTTTACTGGGTCAACCGGGAACTCCTGTGCGGATGGATGCGACGGTTCTCCAAGCCTCACTCGCGGCTACCCCCGCCCGGAAACCGTGGTCCGATCGCTGGCGTTTGTTCTTAGATAATACCGTGCAAGAGTTACGGGAGTTAGGCGCGGTGCTAATTATTGGGAGTGCGATCGCGGCTACGATTCAAGTCGCCGTTCCCCGTGAAATCATCCTCAGTTTGGGTTCGGGTCCAGTCACCTCAATTCTGGCGATGATGCTATTAGCCGCCGTTGTTTCTATCTGTTCAACCGTTGACTCGTTCTTCGCCCTCGCCTTTGCTTCAACCTTTACCAGTGGTTCATTATTAGCCTTTTTGGTCTTCGGTCCAATGATAGACATCAAAGCCATTGGTTTAATGTTCTCCGTCTTTAAAGCTAGGACAATTCTTTACTTATTTGCCCTCGCCGCCCAATTAACCTTTTTGCTTACCTTAATGGTTAACTTACATCTGAGTTAGTTTCAGTTTGAAATGGTGCGTTACGCTTCGCTAACGCACCCTACACCCGCCCCGACTCAATGTTGAAGAGAGAACGATTTGACTAATAACCAATGACCAATGACCAATGACCAATGACCAATGACCAATGACCAATGACCAATGACCAATGACCAATGACCAATGACCAATGACCAATGACCAATGACCAATGACCAATGACCAATGACCAATGACCAATGACC